>JBAUOG010000869.1:0-2582 GCA_049579625.1 Bryobacteraceae bacterium | reverse complement strand
CCGGAGACTCCTATCGAGGAACGGCGGAAGCATGGCTTCACGGGCTGGTATTTCCGGACGTCGAAGAAGGCGATCGAACACAGGAAGCTATGCCTGGCAGCTTCGCTCGCTCTGCTGGTTGTAGTTGGTATTGTTTTCTCCACGCTGAAACCGCAGTTCTTTCCCAAGGACCTCCAATATTTTTCCTACATCGACGTGTGGTTGCCAGAGGACTCTCCGCTAAGTGCAACGCGCGAAGTCACTCGACAGGTGGAAGCGATCGTCCAACGCGTCTCCGCCGATTACGGTAAATCCCACCCCGAGCACGGCCATCCTAAAGAGGTCTTGATGTCGATGACGGCTTTTCAGGGCGGCGGCGGCCCCCGGTTCTGGACCAGCGCCACGCCCGAGGATAGACAAACCAACTACGCGGAAGTGATACTGCGAACCAAAGACCCGCGCGACACGACACCGCTGCTGGCCCGCTTGCAGCCGGAGTTTGACGCGCAAATTCCCGGAGCGATCATCGATACCCGGAGCCTCGAAACGGGCAAGCCGATTGGTATCCCGGTTCAGGTCAGACTTTCCGGCGAAGTTTTACGGGTATTACAAGCGGAGGCTGAGAAACTGAAACGAATCTTCCGCGAGATCCCGATTGCTGCAAGAGTGCGAGACGACTGGGGCGAGCCGGCGCCCAAGGCAATCGTACACGTTGATGTGGACCGGGCCAACCTCGCGCGCATCACCAATGCCGACGTTTCCGAATCGATCAAGGCTGGCCTCTACGGAGTCACGGCCGGAGTGCTGAGAGAGGGCGACAAACAGATACCGATCGTGGGACGTTTGCGAATGGAGGAGCGGTCACAGCTCTCGGACTTGCACAGCTTGTATATTTTCTCGAACCAAGGCGCTCCGCCCGTTCCGCTCGAGCAAGCGGCAACGATTTCCTTACAATTGGAAAGGCCCAAGATCCGGCGCTTCGATCAGTACCGCACTGTGACCGTACAGTGCTGGCCGGTGGAAGGGCATTTGCCTTCGGAATTGGTCTCAGCGGCGATGCCGAAGTTGCGGGCATTTCAGAAGCAGCTCCCTAGCGGATTCATGTTCCGATTTGCCGGCGAATACAGAGAGCAGGTGAGCGGGTTCCAAGATCTTACGACGGTACTGGTCATTTGCGTGTTCTCGCTGTACCTCGCGCTGCTAGCGCAGTTCAGACATGCAGTAAAGCCCCTGATTGTCTTTGCGGCTATTCCTTACGGTGCTGTCGGCGCCATCATATCGCTGGCCATTATGGGGCAGCCATTCGGGTTTATGGCGTTCCTCGGCGTCATCAGCCTGATCGGCGTCATTGTAAGTCACATCATCGTTCTTTTTGAATTTATCGAGGAGCGAAGAGAAGCGGGCGAGGAGTTGGAAGTGGCTCTGGCCGACGCCGGCATTCTGCGTTTGCGGCCGGTGATGATCACGGTCGCGGCCACGGTGATTGCACTGTTTCCGCTGGCGGCGCACGGCGGTCCCCTGTGGGAGCCGCTGTGTTACGCCCAGATCGGCGGCTTGACCATCGCTACGTTCGTGACGCTTGGCCTGGTTCCGGTTCTCTACTCTTTCGTTGTGCTCGACCTGAAGCTGATTCGGTGGAAGGACGAAGAGAATCCGTCTGCAGCCGGCGCCGAAACCGGCGCGTCCGTCCCTGACACTTCCGGTGTACTCGTTTAATCACATGAAAATCGAATTGGTCCTCCAACACGCGCCGATGTTCTCAGTTCTGTATTGGAGGTCTTGGCACAGTTGTCGCAGTCTTCATTAATCGCTAGCAAGTGAGAACAACGCTTATGAGACTCGTGCATGGAGAGCCCAAGATGAGGTTTATGAATTTGACAGCGCTCGTGTGTCTCGGCGTAGCCGCCTTCGCCCAGGAAGTGCAAGTCGACTACGACCGTGCGGCAAACTTTAGTGCCTACAAGACGTACCAGTGGATGGATTACAAGCCAGTGCCGGTTGGCGACCAACTCCTGGATCAAGACATTAAGCGCGCCGTCGACGAGCAGCTTGCCGGCAAGGGTCTTGGCCGGTTGAGAGCGGTGGGGACGTACTTGTCTGTTACCAAACACCTATCTCAGACCAGAAGCAGTTCGATGCGTTTGGATCGGGCTTCGGTGGTTGGGGTGGTCCCGGGTGGGGAAACGTGGCCGATATCCACGGGACAACTTCGACTGTCGAAAACGGCACACTGACCGTGGGGCTATTCGACCCGGTTAAGAAGCAACTCGTGTGGCGCGGGAATTCCTTCATCCAAGACTCAAATTCCCTCGAGTCTCTGATGCTGGAATCGACCAAAACGGAGTAGGGTCTAAGTGGGAAGGGTCGCATCATGCATAACCTCGATCTCAAATGGAAATGCAGGACTGTAGCCCTTTCTGGAGCCGCGCTTCTCCTTACCGCGACCGGCGCCTTGGCTCAAGGTCACGGCGGGGGCGGGCGGGGGCCGGCGTTGTCGGGTGCCCAGCTTTCGCCCGGGGCGAACTACCACGCCAGCGGATTAGCCCCTGTACGTATTCCGAGCAGTGGGTATGCGTACGGATACGGATCCAGCAGCTATGGAT
>JBAUOG010000868.1:0-3556 GCA_049579625.1 Bryobacteraceae bacterium | reverse complement strand
GCCCATCGCTTTGAGCTCGGCTCTTGATTGAAGGGGCGAAAGCGACCGGGTCTTGAGTTTGACGGGTCGCCGTGATTCCAATTCCGTGACCTTTGATGCTTTGTCCATAGCGACACTTCCCTTGCCACAACGATTCCGATGTTATGACCCAAGCGACCCGATTGCAACTGTCGAGCCGAGTCTTTGGCATCTAGCCGGCAGAGTCGGAGCCCACGCGAGGATTCAAGAATGGGGAGCCGGCCAGGGTGCGGGATGAATAAGACCCGCGCGGCGGGCTTCCAGCGGCTGCTCTTAGCTTAAGCGTTACAGCGGGACGTCCGGCATCGCTATAGTGCGCCACATGTGGGCAACCGGACTATCATCATAGCCCAGGCCCTCTTTCGGCTGTTTGAAATGACGCCCGATGATGTCGGTGAACTTCGCTGGATCAACCACGTGGTTCGGATCGAAGGAATAGAGATCATTCACCGTAACGAGCCGAGCCGCCATGTACCACTTGTGTCCGCGGCAGTATCTATACGCTTCCTCGATGTAAGGGGGCGGCACATAATCCTTGCCGAAAATCAAGTTGTACAAACCGGGATATTCATAGCCAACCGAGTGATCAGGGAAGAAGCGCAGGGCCTGGTGATACCGAATCGCGAAGGCCACTTTGTCAGAAACGTACGGCTCAAATAACTGGGCTCCCCACCACCCATGATCGGCCTTCATCAGTGCCTGAGCCACATCGTGGAGGAGGCAGGCGAGAACGATGTCCTCCGGCATACCGGCCGTTAATGCCTTATCCGCGCTCTGCAACACATGTGTTGCCGGGGCAAAACGCAGGCGATAGAAATCCAGCAGCGTTGGGTTCCGGGGAAGCGGGGGCAATTGACGCACGGCCGGCGGTTCGCCGGGCATCCGGTTACCGAATGGGGTGGCGGCGCCGACGGCAAACAGAGTTCCCACTCCCCGGCGAAAGGTACGGGTATCGATCTGGGCCTCTAACTCAGCGACAGTCTGGGCTTTCGCCGGAGCCCCGAGCTTTGCCAGCAGAGTGGAATCCAAGTCCTGCGAAAGATAGCCCTCCAGCGCCTCGGCTTTGGCTTCGGCGTCCATTGCGCCCACCTTCGCCGGACCTCCGAGAGCGGTAACCACTTTGTGCCGATCAATCTCCATCCGTTTGCGGTCTCCTCACCCGGCGTAGCCGGAACCAAACAGGTTCTGGGACCTCCGGGCAACCGCTCCCCTGAAGACGCTGTGCATACTGAAGTCCGTTTCGTTGGTGCGAATCATCCGCTTGCTGACGCGCGCGGTTCTGTGCTGGAGACAGGAAGCGCGCGTCTTCATCCAATTCGGTGGCCCGCCGGGCCATGGGGACTCCTTTACAGTCGCGGCTCGGTAGGTTTTTCGAAGAGTTGGGGCAATCTGCAATCACGTCCTTTATCGTTCGGTGCATGGCATCTTCGCAGACATCATCGATAGCCTACATTGACAACGTGGCCATCAGCGCTTCTCAACCGGCTCGACCCTCACTTCAGCGGAACCGGAGCGCATAAAGTCCAATGCTTCGGCGGCCCGCTGGCTCACGCTTATAATCCAGCCGGAGTCACGAGAGATGTGACCATTGACCTCGACAACCACACTTTTGCCAGTAGAGATGTTGGTCACCTTTAACAACGTTCCGGTTGGATAATCCGGGTGCGCAGCCGTGAAATCGTTTTCCGCTGCGCTGGTGTTAGCGCCAGATGCCGCTTCAGGATTCTTAGGTCGAAACCATCCGGCCATCCCTACATTCCCATTGGCGCGCCGGGGGATGAAGGTACCCCCTCCATCCTCCGTGCGAGCCGGGGTGACACCATCGACCGGGTTGGCTTGCGGAAGGTCCACGTGGGCGCAGATGGTGGTGGGCTCCGATCCGGTGATGAAGTATTCGTTGCGCGTTCTGGTGCAGAGCGGTCCGGCCAGTTCACCCGATTCGTCGTCGATGGTTGCCGTCGTTAGACCTGGCGGCGGGGTTGGGAACGCGCGCGCGTAGTTTCCGTGCTGGGTTGCTCGCTTCATGAACTCCGCCCAAATCGGGAGAGCCGACTTCGCGCCTTCGATATCGAGGTCACGATTATCGTCGTAGCCCACCCAAACGATGCACAGCAAGTCCGACGTGAAACCGGCGAACCAGCCATCGCGCGAAGTGCCTGTCTTTCCGGCAGCGGGCCCGTGAATCCCATAGCTCCATACCGCGGCGCCGGTGCCGCTACGCAACACCTCCTGGAGCATGTCCAGCATCAGATAGGAAACCTTGGGATCGATGGCCGCGTGGGTTTTCGGAACCGACCGGAACGCGACCGTACCGTTTTGCGTTTCGACCGAGGAGACGAACGTCGGCTGCACGTAGACGCCTTGATTGGCGAAGATCGTATAAGCGCCCGCGACTTCGACCGGCGTCACTTCATAAGCACCCAACGCGACGGCGGGCGTGGCGCGAATATCTTCGTTCATGCCGGCGCGTTTGGCGACATCCACGACGCGGCGGTAGCCAATAGCTTGTGCCAACTGCACGGCTGGATTGTTCAATGACGAGGCAAGTGCGCGTCGCACTGTAACAGGCCCCATATAGCGGTCGCCAAAGTTGGCGGGCTCATAGATTTCATTTCCGTACTTAAATGTTGTCGGTTCATCCATGAGCATGGAGGCGCCAGTGAAACGTTCCCCGCGTCCCCCGAGTTGCGTCTCCATTGCAGCCGTGTACACGAAAGGCTTGAACACGGAGCCCGGTTGCCGCTTGGCACGCAATCGATTCAGCTGGCTGGAGGCGTAACTGCGGCCTCCGATCGCGGCCTTGATTTCTCCGGTGTGCGGGTCCATCGCGATGAGGGCCACCTGCGGGCCGGCGCCTGGCTGGGCCGGGACCGGTGCCGCGCTGTCCTTCCCGCTGGCCGCCGGTTTCGGGCCGGCCTGGCGCTTGCGGATGATAGCGTCGACTTTCTCCATGCCGATGAGAACCGCATCCGCAGCGGCACTCTGCAAATCCTGGTCGAGCGTGGTGTAAATGCGGTAGGAGCCCAGAGCACCAGCCTTGCTCGCCACATGCGAGCGAGCCTCTTCAAATGCCAGATCGAGAAAGTACGGTGCCTGGCCAGCGGAATCCAGAGAGCGAGCGTCGGCCCCGAGCGGCGTGTTTGCGGCGGCTGCAGCCTGCGCATCCGTAATGAATCCGTTGCGGAGCATCATGGTCAACACCATGTTTCTGCGCGCCAGCGCCCGGTCGGGATGGCGGATCGGGTCGTCGTAGCTGGGCCGTTGGACGATTCCCGCCAGCATGGCTGCTTGCGGCAGGCTGAGTTCGCTCAAGTCCTTGTCGAAGTAGATCCGCGCGGCCTCACCGAACCCATGAAGGCTGAAGGTGTCGTGATTGCCGAGGTAGACCTGGTTGCAGTAGTGAAGTAGGATTTCCTGCTTCGACAGTTTTTCTTCTAGTATGCCGGCGATCAGAAACTCGGTCGCTTTGCGCCGCCACGTTTTCTCCGGCCCCAGGTACAGGTTCTTAGCGAGTTGCATGGTGAGCGTGGAACCACCC
>JBAUOG010000867.1:0-1810 GCA_049579625.1 Bryobacteraceae bacterium | reverse complement strand
ATCTATCCGTTGGCCTCCTATGCCTTTCCTTACTACGTCACGCCGACGAATGGCTGGGTAGGCGATCCCAGCCTCGAGCAAGGCGGCGAGGCCGCGCCGGTGCCTGATCAGTCAGTCTACAACGAACTTGATGTACTCCACCAGCAGGTCGATCAATTACACGCTGACCAGCAGATCGTCGCTTCGAGCCAGCCGCCCTCTGCACAGAATGTACCGGCGGCTGCCCCGGAAAAGCCCCCAGTCGCCTTAATCCTGGCCTTCCGCGATGGAACGCGTGCCGAAGTGCAGGACTACGCTGTGGTGGGGCAGTTTTTTTGGGATCTCTCCGATCATGGCACGCGTAAAATCCCAATCTCGCAGCTCGACCTGCAGGCCTCGATCAAGGCTAACGATGCGCGCGGCCTCGAGTTTCCAGAAGTTAAGCAAAACTAATCAATAGATCTGCTAGCGCCAGGATACGCTGGCTGCCTTTCTGTTGTCTTTGACTTCGTCTGCAATCGCGTGCAACTTAAATTCGGCGCCCGCCATCGTGAGGTCCGCTTCCACCCAGTCAACCGCCTCTCCATCGGCAAAGTTGTAACCCACAGCCGGCAGATTGATTCTGATTGGAGGTATTGGCAGGCGCGCCGGGTGACGAGCGATCAGGCGATCACGCGCCGATGTTCGACTCTTGCCATGGCACGGGCCGAAACACAGCTCTCGTGTGGCGAGTAACTCTTTTGGATGAGAGAAGGATGGCCTGGACACCGGCGTGCATGTACCAAAGGAGGAAGGAGAACCCAGGATGAAACTTATGAGTATGACAGCGCTTGTGTTTCTGGGCGTAGCCGCCTTCGCCCAGCAGGTGCAATTCGACTATGATCGTTCGGCAGACTTTAGCGCCTACAAAACCTATCAGTGGGTCGATTACCAGCAAGTGGCGGTGGGCGACCAGCTCTTGAGTAAGGACATCAAGCGCGCCGTGGACGAGCAACTCGCCGGCAAGGGTCTGCGGAGGGTAGAAAGCGGTGGCGACCTGCTCGTCGGTTACCAAACCCGTATCTCAGAAGAGAAGCAGTTCGATGCGTTTGGATCGGGCTTCGGTGGTTGGGGTGGTCCCGGGTGGGGCAGCCTGGGCGATATCCACGGGGCAACTTCGACTGTCGAAAACGGCACGCTGACCGTTGGGCTATTCGACCCAGCTACCAAGCAACTCGTATGGCGCGGCTCCGCGGCCAAGACCCTCGACATCAAGAAGGATCCCGACAAGAACTATCGCAACCTCGAGAAGGCCGTAGCCAAGCTGTTCAAGAACTATCCCCCAGACGCGGGCAAACGCTAACCGCTGCCCTGGAAGCTTGAATGAGATGATCCCGACGACGACGCTGAAAACCAACATCCCGAAGCCGCGCAGCTTGTATTCTGCCCGACGGTTACCCGTCAAAGCGAGTCTTGGCGGTCTGAACCAAGCGGATCAACAAGACAGTTTCGGCGAGCGAGTGATCGATTCCAAAATTGAGTTGCCGTCTTTTCGAGTAGCAGAACTACGCAGCGAATACGCGCGTGTCACGGCGCTCTTGAGTGTTTTCGCGGGTTTGCTTGCAACGCTGGTCTTGAGCCGCGGCATTATGTCGCTGATGCAAGAGCGCCGCGGCGCGGCTTGGCCGTTTGCCGTGCTGTTGGCCGCGATGACAGCTTACGAGGTAGTGTGGCTGAGATTTGTCAAGCGCGCAATGGGCTCCGACCGCGAGATTTCAACGGCAACTTGGACGGGAAGCATCTTCATAGAATCGCTTCTGCCAACAATCGCAGTGTTCTTGCAACTCTATAC
>JBAUOG010000866.1:0-3245 GCA_049579625.1 Bryobacteraceae bacterium | reverse complement strand
GATCCCGACTGGTGCGCATTTCGCTGGATGGACCGCTCGCAGAAACGCGTCTGCCGGCCTTCGGGAGGCAGTTGATGGATCGCGCTGTCGAGCTAGAGCCGACTAGTCCGCAGTGGAAAGAGACTATCGCGGCAGCGATGCCGAGAGAAAAGATGCTTGCGGCGGAGGCGGGAGCGGTGATGATCGGACCGGTCGTTATGGAGTCGTCATTACTGACGAAAGTTGACCCTGTGTATCCGCCGCTTGCCCTTCGGGCCCGAATACAGGGAACTGTCGGCTTTAATATCTTGATCGACAAAGACGGTTCGATCAAGAAGGCGGAGCCTACGAGTGGCCATCCCCTTCTGGTCGACGCTGCTCGGGAGGCGCTGATGAAATACCGATTCATTCCAACTCTCCTAAACGGCAAGCCCGTTCCCGTCGTCACCCAAGCCCACATCCGGTTCAGTTTGCCCCACGATTCAAATTAGGAAAGCGTGGGACCAGCAGTGTGGCAGCGGCCTAAGCCGGGGTCGTGCGGCTTTGATTACCGGCCACAACGCCGTTTCCCAGTCCCTATGTCGCAGTCGGACCAGTAGTCGGCGCGATGGAACTAACAACCGACCAGCCAAACGCGCGATTTCATCGTGCACTCTCAGGGCTGGCAGTAGACTCGTTCGACTTCTGAGCGTTCCGCAGAAAGAAGCACGCCGGAAATTTGCGCTTCAATCGCCATTACAGCCGAAACCGATGTGGCTCAGTGGGAGGCCGGCGAGTAGCCGCCACGTTTCCTGCCAAACGAAGACAGACGTTGGATCGCTTGGCAACTCGTCGAGGAACTTTCTAAGATGGCCGCAGCCGGTTTACTCGCGATCGCAGCCAAATCCAATACGAAGAGATATACACGACGGAGGTCTAGGGGCACAAGTATAAGTCTTGCGCTTCCCTCCGCGTATGCGGCCGTGACGAACGAAGGGCGCGTCGAGCGCAATAGATCTGACTATTATTGAAGTCCAAGGTTCCCAAGAATCTGTTCGCTCTTCCGCAAGGAGATGAGTGGAACCGTCACATGTGCTGATTGGTCGGCGTTCAACGAGATCGTCTGGGAGTCGGCCTGCAATTGTTTCAGGAAATCCGGATTGCCCCACACTTCTTCTGCGATCTTTTCGAATGCATAAAGCTTGTATGAGCCCGGCGGGATCGTCTCGAAGGTGAAACTGCCGTTTTGGTCGACCGAAGCGGTTTGGTTGCCGAAGTCGAACAGCGCATGATCGGTGAAGTCAGGGATAAGCTCGACCTTCCAGGATGAGTGATCCTCATGATCACTGTCTGTTTCGACACGGCCTTGCAGCTTTGCACCGTGTGTGGACAAAACGATCGTGACGGGAAGCGGGTTTCCTGACGTCAAATCGACCGTGCCATCGTGAGATTCAACACCCTGTATGGCGATTGCTTTCAAGTACGTCCCTTTGGGTTCCATCCAGACATGGAGAGTGTACTTCTCCGGCGAGAGGTTGACGAAAGTGAAACTGTTGTCCAGCTTAAGTTTTACATTAGCCGTGCTGTTTCCCCGCTCATCCTCACAACTGAGCACAGTGGTTGAAAGATCGATGCTCTTGTCCCCATCGATTTCCACCTTTCCAGATAGCGACTGAAGTGGCATTACCTGCAGCAAGACACCGGACACATCGTGGTCGCCGACATCCACGACGGTCCGGGCTATGGTCGCAGAACCGCCCGCCTGCGAGATGGTGAGTTCGTAGGTTCCCGGCGGAGCACCGGAAATTTCAAATGAGCCGTTCTTTCCGACCGACGAGCTGGTCGAGTCCCCTAACTGATCTGAGCTGCCTTTAGGCCGGATCCACGCAAATGTGTGCCGCGAGTCAGGGAGCCACCTACCGTCGTCTTTGAGAGTTATGGTCTCCAATCCGGCAACCCTTCCGCTTATCGAGTAGACGGATGCATTCTGCAAACGAATTTCGAGGTCCGACATCTGCTGACCCGGTGCAAGGATGATCGGCGTGGCGTGTTCCGCGACTGTGGTGTCCCCGAAATAGGTGAGAACCGGGCCCGGCGAGAGGCGCTGCTTGGGCTGCGCGCGATGTTCGCCTTGGAAAAAGTTTTCGGATTTCGCATAGACGTAATACTTGCCGGCAGCAAGTCCGGTAAAGCGGAACACGGCGCGGTCATCCAGATCGCCGTCGCCGCCTTCCAGATACTCGGAAACCCGTTTGCCGTTCTTCCAGAAGTAGGTGAGTATGACGACAGAACAGTGTTCGCACGGATCGCCATCGCTATCGACAACACGGCCACTGATAACGCCTTGCGGGGTGAGTTTCAGCTCGGCCGACTTCAACTGCTGGCCGGCCGATAGCTCCAGATGCAGAATTCTTCCGTCGGTCTCGCCGCTGTAGCCGCGCGTTGGGTAGCCAAGATACCCGATCTTTTCGGCAGAGAGAACATACTTACCGGGATCCAAATCTTCGAAAGAGAATTCGCCGCCATTGCCGGTAGTTGTTCCATAGGATGCCGCTGCGTCGGATTTGTTTGACGAGGAGAGCGAAACGTGCGTTTTGCGGAGGGGTTGCCGAGTGAGGGAATCAATTACTATGCCGTCAACGGAGGCCTTCTTTGCCGGCGCATCGTTTTGCGCGGCACAGCATAAAACAGCAGTCGCCCACCAGACGGAGGCGGCGATCCGGAGTGCTGCAGCCTGTCGCAATTTAACCTCGTTTAACGCTGTCTTCAAGAGACCACGGGGAATGGGACGTCGTGAGGCGAAGCCTAGAACCAGTAATAGTATATTTCAAACCGGTGACAGCATCCGAGCCTGTCGGAGATACGCTAAGTGCGCTGTGGGCAACCAATCCCGTAGCGATGGTGGCAGCAAACAAGGCTGCTCCAAATCGCACGTCAAAAACCGCTTGGCCATGGCGACAATTTATCCTACTCTTCAAACGTCTTCAAGATTTTTGTTTCTAGAATTAGGTCGGATTTTGGCAGGTGAACCGCTGCGGCATGGCAACGCGGATTGCGACGATAATCCGCCGAAACTTCCCACATCGAGACCTTCCGGAGAGCGCGAGCAGAGCGGCGGCCCATATTCCGTTTTGGCCACTCTCCTATCTCTTCTCGCCGCGATTACAGACTAAAACGCCGTCTGCGAGGATCTATTAAGGGAGACTTACAGCAGGTCGATACTATGACCCTCGCCGAAATACTTCAATCAGTAGGGGAGTCGGGCAGAAAAGGGCAAGTTGGTTTCC
>JBAUOG010000865.1:0-3422 GCA_049579625.1 Bryobacteraceae bacterium | reverse complement strand
GTGCTGGCGTATCGGCTACACGTGGAAACCCGTTGTCTCCAGCCACAGAACCGCGCGCGTCAGCAAGCGGATCCTAATGTGAAGGGCTATGGCACCTGTTGCTTTCCCAAATGAAGCATGCGATACTTCCTGTTGGAAACCCAAATAGGCCTATGAGAGAGAAAACGGATGTCCGGCAGGGAACGCTGGCACTGATGGTGCTGAAGACTCTGGATGTGCTGGGGCCCCTGCATGGCTATGGCATCGCGCGACGAATCGAGCAAATCAGCGGAGACTTGCTCACGCTCAACCAAGGCACGCTGTATCCCGTACTGCTGAAACTAGAACAGGAGGGCTCGATCGCCTCCGACTGGGGCACTTCCGAAAACAACCGCAAGGCGCGTTTCTACCGGCTGACACGCGATGGGCGCAAACAATTACAGGTCGAGACGCGCGATTGGGAGCAGACGGCGGCCATGATCGAACGATTCTTTGCTGCGAAAGCCGAGGATCTGAAATGAGATTTCTAAGACGATTCGCCAAGCGGCTGGGTGCCTGGGCACGAAGGGAGCGAGACGAAGAGCGGTTGCGAGCGGAGATTGAAGAGCACCTCGCACACCTGACGGCCGAGAATTTGCGCGCCGGCTTGTCGCCTGTGGAGGCACGACGCCAAGCGGTGCTGAAATTCGGTGCGATCGAGGCGATGAAAGAAGAATACCGAGATCAAAGAGGGCTGCCGTTTGTGGAAACCCTGGTGCAGGACACACGCATGGCGCTGCGCCGCTTAAGGAATGCACCGGCCTTCACCATTACAACGATCATGACGCTGGCGCTGGGTATTGGCGCAACCACTTCCATCTTTACTTTGGTGCACGCCGTTCTATTGAAGTCGCTGGCGGTGTCGAATCCCAACGACCTGTACCGCCTGGGCCGGAAAACCCACTGCTGCGTGTGGGGCGGATACAGCCAGGACAAAGAGTTTTCTATTTTCTCTTACGATTTGTATAAGCACTTCCGGGATAACACCAAGGGATTTGCCGAACTCGCTGCGTTTCAGGCAGGTGGAAGTTCGCTCTTCGGAGTCAGGCGCTCCGGCGGAGCGGACGCTGCCCAAAGCTATCCTGGCGAGTTTGTCTCAGGAAATTACTTTACGATGTTCGGTGTAAACGCCTTTCGAGGGCGGGCGCTCACCCCAAGCGACGATCAACCCGAAGCGCCGCCGGTTGCCATGATGGGCTATCGCTTATGGCAGCAGAAGTACGCGTCGGACCCATCCGTGATCGGCAGCATCTTTAACTTCAACAACAAACCCTTTACGGTGATCGGGATCACTCCTCCCAGTTTCTTTGGCGATACTCTCACCGAAATGCCCCCTGACTTCTTCCTGCCGTTAGCGATGGAGCCTCTAGTGCAGAGTGACAGCTCGCTGCTCCATTCGCCGACCGCGCATTGGCTGGACTTGATCGGCCGCATCCAGCCGGGAGTTAATCCCGAAACCATCCAGGCTCAAATGCGAGTTGAACTGCAGCAATGGCTCCGCTCGCATTGGGGCGAGATGGACGCCAATACGCGCGCAAACCTCCCAAAACAGACCTTGTATCTGAGTCCCGGAGGCGCCGGAATCACTAGCATGCGGGAGGAGTATGAGCACTGGCTGCAAATCCTGATCATGGTCTCCGGCTTTGTCCTGCTGATCGTTTGCGCAAACGTCGCCAATCTTATGCTTGTACGTGGCATTGAGCGGCGACAGCAAACATCATTAAGCATCGCCTTGGGAGCGCGAGCGTCGCAGCTGATACGGCAGGCCCTCACCGAGAGCGTCGTGCTCTCGTTATTGGGAGGCGCGGCGGGTCTGGCGATTGCCTTCACGGGCACGCGGCTGATCTTGGATTATGCATTCCACACATTTCCCGGATTTGGAGGTATGCCCATCGACCCCTCACCATCCATGCCCGTCCTGTTGTTTGCGTTCTTGATCTCGTTGATTACTGGAATCGCCTTTGGCATCGGTCCCGCATGGATGGCCGCCCGCGTTGATCCGATTGAAGCGCTGCGAGGCGTGAACCGGTCTACGAACCGGTCAGGCTCATTCGCCCGCAAGGCGCTGGTCGTGTTTCAAGCGGCGTTATCACTGGTGTTATTATCCGCGTCCGGTCTGCTGACGGCCGCGCTTCGCAACCTCGAGAACCAGAATTTTGGTTTTGAGCAGGACAGGCGGGCTGTCGTGAGTGTCGATCCCGAGTTGGCGGGCTATCAGGCTGGGCAACTCACCGGACTCTACCAGCGCATACACGACGCGATGTTGGGCGTACCAGGTGTTTCGTCCGTGGCGGTTTCCAGCTATTCACCCCAAAGCGGCGATAGCTGGAACGACAGCGTATGGGTGGATGGACGTCCCGCTCCGGGATCCAAAGACGATCTCTTATCGGCCTTCGATCGCGTCACGGCAGGATACTTCGACGTGATCGGGAATCCAATCATTGAGGGACGCGGCATCGCGCAGCGGGATATTGAGACTTCGCAGCACGTGGCCGTCATTAATGAGGCGTTTGCCCGCAGGTTCTTCCCGCACCAGGACCCCATCGGAAAGCATTTCGGCCGGTCTGAAATCGGAGCATCCCGACAATACGAGATTGTGGGCGTCGCCAAAGACGCCCGCTATCTGACCTACGGCCTCGACCAGCCGGCTGGTCCGTTCTTTTTCTTACCCGAGGCGCAACACGACGTTTTTCCGAATCCGGAAAACACGAAAGGAGATATCCGCGCGCATTACCTTCATGACGTTGTCGTAAAGTTGCAGCCCCGGGCCACGCTATCCGAACCCGCAGTGCGGCAGGCCATTGCCGCGGTGGATCCGGATCTGCCGGTGATCTTGATTCGCACGTTGCGAGACCAAGTCGCAGGCCAATTCAATCAACAGCGGCTGATCGCGCGGCTCACATCGTTTTTTGGAATTCTGTCGCTGGTCTTAGCTTCGATCGGCCTATATGGAGTCACTGCCTACAATGCGGGGCGCCGTGTCAACGAGATCGGCGTGCGGATGGCGCTCGGTGCCGATCGCCGCCAGGTTATTGCCCTGGTGCTTCGGGGCGCCATCGGGTTGATTATTGTTGGGCTCCTGGTTGGGCTGCCGTTGACGTTTGCCGCAGGCCGATTCCTAGGCAACCAGCTTTACGGAATGAACCCGTTCAATCTCGTGGTGACCTTGGTAGCCGTCGTGTCGCTTGGGTTGTCGGCGCTGGTTGCGTGCTTGATTCCAGCGTGGCGAGCGAGTTTAATTTCTCCGCTGGAAGCGTTGCGCCAGGAGTGAGCTTCACTGCTATTGCTATTGTTGGCAGCCAAGCCACATGACTATCCGCTTGCTGACGCGCGCGGTTCAGTGCTCGAGACTGGTGGGTGTAGTCCGCCCCGCCAGCAGAGAACCGCGCGCGTCAGCAAGCGGA
>JBAUOG010000864.1:0-5627 GCA_049579625.1 Bryobacteraceae bacterium | reverse complement strand
CTCTATCGGAAGTCAGGCTGTAGCCAAGGATGGGAAAAGCTGCGAAGGTCAGGCGATTCGACGTTACCTTGGCGTTAGCCGGCAGCGTGGGCTGGACACGCGCCAGCGCTGCGTTCACCAACTGCAGCGTCTGGTCCATGTTTATGTTCCAATCGAAAAACAAATCGATCTCAGCGCTGCCGCGGCTCGTGATTGAAGTCACGTGATCCAAACCGGGAACCGTGTTGACAGCCTCCTCCAAGGGCTGGGTGACGGTTACCAACATCTGGTCGATGGGATAGACGCCTACGTCCGCGCCCACCACAATACGGGGAAAATCGGTGCTCGGGAAAACCGCGACGGGAATCGAGACAGCCATGTAAATACCGACTGCCAGCAGGGTTAGGATGACGAAGACGATCGGCTTACCATGGCGCGCTGTCCAGTGCGGCGCTTCGTTCCCGGTACTAGCTATCGGCGGAGCTGTGGACAGTTCGCTCATCTTCCTTACGGTTTTGGCTGGTCCTTCTTCGGAGCGGCCTTCTGATCTTTCGCCGATGCTGGCTCTTCGGCCCCGGTGTCGTCCTGGTCGACGGATTCTTCGACAGCGGTGGTTATGATTTTCACTTTGGCCTTGTCGTCGAGGCCCATGCCGCCCACGATGACTACCTCTTCGCCGGGATTAGCGCCACTCAAGATTTGCACTTGATTGCCTTCACGCACGCCGACGGTCACGGTGCGTTTGTGAGCAATCGAGTCTGATGAAACCGTGAGGACGGCGGTGCCACCTTCCTCGCCCGGCAGAATCGCGGCGGCGGGCACCACCGTGGCCGCCTTGTAGACTTCGGTCGCGATGGCAGCGTGCACAGCGGTTCCGGGCTTCAGCCGTTCACCGGGGTTGTCGACCTGAATCCAGATTTGCACGGTGGTGGTGTTGGGATCGGCGGCCGGGCTCACCACGCTCACCTTGCCCTCGATTTCATCTTTGCTATCGGGACGAGTGAGTATGGCGGTCTGACCTACTTGCACCGTGGACGCTTCCGCCTGAGGAACGTCGATGCGCGCAACGACGCGCGATATATCCACGATGCTGATCAGTGGCGAGCCGGGGTTCGCCATCTCTCCCACATTAAGCTGGCGATCGGAAACGATGCCCGATATGGGACTGATGATGCGTGAATAGGCAACCTGGACTTCCTGGGAATCGTTGTGCGCCTTGGCGGACTTAACCTGCGCCGCAGCGCCCTTGATCTGATCTTGTTTCACCAATTCGAGCGTCTTGAGATGTTCCTGCGCGGCGCGATACTGGCTCTCGGCTTGAGCGTAGGCAACCTTCGATTCGTCCACCAAACGGCCAGCCAGCGCGCCCTCCTTATATAATTTCTGGCGGCTCTCCATGACTGCCTTGGCATTGTCGCGGGCCTCACGGGCGAATTCCATATCGGTTTGCGCCTTGACGACCGAGTCGGGAACGGTTTCGACTTCCGTGGTTCGAAGATTTGATTCAGCCTGCTCCACGGCGCCTTTGCTCTCCGCGGCAATGTCGATCAGGTCGCGGTTTTCGAGTACTGCCAGCAGTTGTCCTTCCTTGACGTGATCGCCGCGGTTCACATAGAACTTCTGCACGGGCGCCGTGATTTTCGGCATGATGTTGGCCTGATCGCGAGGGAAGAGCGCTCCGTCGCCGTGAACGATCCGCCGGATGGTCGCCTGGGTGACCGCGGTGACTTGCACCGGAGCGGGCGCTTTCTCTATTTCCTGAGGCTTATTGCATGCCGTGAGAAGAACGAAGGCAAGAACTGCAAAGTGAATCCTGGGCAGCATGGCTAGAACGTCCCAGTCAGCGTTTGAAGATTGCTGACGGCGAGCCGGTAGCGCACCAGACCATCATCGTACGCGTTGCGCTCCTGGACGAGGCTCGTCTGGGCATCCGTCAATTCCACGATGGTGGCTTCGCCAGCCTGGTAGCGGAGGGTGCTTAAGCGAAAGCCCTCCGACGCCAGGTCGACCGCCGATCGCAGCAAATCGATCTGCTGGCGGGCTGTTTGCGCTTCATCGTAGAAGCTGTGCAAGTTCTTGATGAGCGTCCGCTGGGTGAAACTCAGGTCCACGGCTGCTTCTTTCTGCTTGAGTTCGCTCTGCCGTACCTTGCTGCGCCGAATGCCCCAGTCCCAAACGGGAATGTTCAAGCTAGCGGTAACAAAGTAGCCGAGGTTAGGTACCGGGCCGATTTCCTTTTGGGCGGCCGTGGCGCTGTGCAGCGCGAATGCGTTCGCTTCGATGCCCTCTACGCCGTCCACAGTCAGAGTCGGGAGGAAGGCTTGGCGCGCAATCGTGACATCCAATCGAGCGGTGCGCACCGTTTCCATAGCCGCTGCCAGGGTGGGATTCTGCCGGCCTGCCATGGTCTCGACATCATCGAACGGAGGCAGCGTGGGCGCAAGATCCAGGTCGTCGACGATCGAAAAGTTTTCGTTGAAGTCGCGGAACAACAGCACCGCCAGATCGAGCCGGGCGTTTTCCATACCGAGTTTGGTTTCCTGGAGAGCCTGCTGCTGGTTGTTCTCCTGAAGCTGCGACTTCACCACATCGCTGTGCGCCACTTCCCCGCCGCGTTCAAGGTCCTGGCTGATCTTCAGGGAGTGCTGCGCCTGATCGAGAGCTTGTTGCGCCGTCGCGTACTTGCGTTGGGCGACGATCAGGGCGTAATAGTTTTTGGCGACCGTAGCGGCAAGTCCCCGGCGCGCGATTTCCACCTTGGCCCGAGCGATCGCTTCTGCCGCAGTCGCGCGCTGGACCGCGACGCGGCTCAGAACACCGGGCGAAAGATCCTGATGCACGACCGCCCAATCGCGGTAAACGTGAACGCCGTCGTTGGTGACGAAGCGGCCCTGGGGCAGAATTCCGTCACCCTGGGTGCCCAGGTATTCCGACCTTCCCGAGAGCGAGGGGTACAGAGCCGCACGAGCCTGCTTGCGGTCCTCGTTTGCTGCGAGAGCGTCGCTGGTGGCAGTGAGCATTGCCGGATCGTTCTTCTCGGCCAGAGCAATCGCGTCCTTCAACGTGAGCGTCAAGGGAGCTTCCTTCGTAGCGTTGGGTTGCGTGGGCACATAGAGGCTGACCGTCTGCGCAAAACCCGGCAAGACGCAAGCAGCCATTGAAAATGTCACGCTTAGAACCCAGACGCGCTCAACCCGAGCGTGGGGAGTGTAAAGACGCACAATAGCTCCCTTCAATAGAAGTGTTTGTCGGCACCGCTCGCAGCGTGCGACCGGAGTTTAGGTTATCAGCGCCAGCTTAAGATTAGATTAAATGCGAACCGGAAACTGTGCCTCTCAACCGCCAGTTTGTCGGTCAGGCCAGAGCTTTTCCGTATAGCACGAGCAAGCGGCTCCATGCTTTCTCGGCCTGCTGCTCGTTGTAGACCTTCGAATCCGGAGGGCACCAGCCATGTGCGGCGTCGGCATACACCTCGATTTCCGCAGGCAGATTCGCTTTGGCGAAGGTCTCTTTCAAAACAATCTTGTCATTGGGCGATCGGGCATCGTCATTTGCGGCGATCGCGATGAGGAATTGCGCCTTGCTTTTGGCAGCCTGAAGATGCGGGCTATCTGGCTTGTCTGTCACGAGTCCGCCGCCATGGAATGATGCGACTGCGCCGACGCGGTCAGGCACGGCGGCAGCTGTACGAAACGCGATCGGGCCACCCATGCAATAGCCCTGTGTTCCCACCTTCCGATTCTTAGCAACGGATGGTTGAGAGTCCAGCCAGGCGATGAACGCTTTCGCATCGCTCATCTGCGTGGTCTCGTTCAGACTTTGCGCGAGCGGAATCAGTTGCTGGATCGGCGTTGCGGAGCCGGCGTCGGCAGTTGGAGCTTTCTTAACGCGGTAGAACGGGTTGACCACCAGCACCGCGTAACCCGATTCGGCAAGCCGTTTCCCCATTTGTCGAAACGCGGGCCGCAGACCGAAGATATCCGGCCACATGAGAACGCCTGGGGCATTGCCGCTTGCGGGATGGACGAAGTAGCAGTCGGCGGTGCCGTCAGGCGTTGTCACACTCACGTCCGATTCGGTGACTGCCAGCGCATTCGCAACCCGCGGCAAGATCATCGCCATTCCTGCTCCCAGCATGATGCCGAACTGCTTCCTCGTTACGAGACCACGCCTCTCGTACTCTTGCCGATCGTTCTCAAAATGATCCTGGTCACACATATTGGCCCTTTTCTTGACGCCTGTTTGCGCGGAAGACCGCACCCGTATCGGGCCATTTTATACCGACCGAACTGACGGCCTTTTGCCCCGAGTCGCCTTTGCCCACAGCCACTTCGCAGTAAGCTGGCGGGAGATGGCTTCCAAGTCCCCGAAGTTTGATCAACTGCCGCGCGAGAAGAACGCCAAGGCAGCGGCCTTGGAAACGGCAATCGTGCGAGTGATTCAACAGATCCCTCGCGGGCAGGTTGCCACGTATGGCCAGGTGGCCGCCGCGGCTGGTTATCCGCGCTATCACCGCCAGGTGGCACAAGTACTGCGGAGGATCGGCCATTCTCTTCCGTGGCACCGTGTGCTCGGCGCCGGCGGCCAGATCAAAACCAGACTCGATGGTGGCCTTGAACAGCGATTGCGGCTCGAGATGGAAGGCGTCCGGTTTCGGGGTTCGCGCGTGAATATGGCGGAACACCGGAGCACGCTGCTGGGCACGGATCAGGCCGTCCGCCGCCGGCGATCCCAGACTCAGAACGATTAAGGCGTGAACTCGCCCTGCCAAACCGTTACTCTGGGGGCATGGAAGTGTTCAAAGTCTCTAAGTTGGGCGCGTCCGGCCAAGCCTTTCAGGAGTTCCTCCGGACACAGTACATCAGCGCGGGAGTCTACCGGTTGGCGGCGGGCGCCGTGGACAAGCAGACTCCGCATAGCGAAGACGAGATCTACTTCGTGGTGTCGGGCCACGGCCGGTTTGGCGCAGCGGGCTGGGATACAGAGGTCTCGCCGGGTGATGTGCTGTTTGTCCCCGCGCATGAAGCGCACGAGTTTCATGACATCGACGAGGAACTACAGTTGCTCGTGGTTTTCGGGCCGGCGGAGGGAACGAACGTCGCCGACTGACACAGCTACCCCGCCAGTTTCAGGATGATTTCAGCAAGGTCGTGACGGGTTCAAAGCTGTAGCCCTGATCTCGCAGAACGGGCACGATTCGTTTGACAGCTTCCAACATGATGCTCAAGTCCGGATTTGGTTGGATGCCGCGGCCGTCGTGCAAACACACAATACCGCCCGGTGAGGCCTTGCGGACCACCAGATCGGCAACTCGCTCGGCGGGCCAGCGCCAATCCTGGCCGATCACGGTCCACATGACTCCGAGCAGGCCGTGCCGTTTCTGAACTGCGCCGATACCAAGCCAGCGCTGCCCATAGGGCGCTCGTAGAAGCGAAGGCGGCGTGCCCAGATGCTGGCTGATGATGTCCTGTGCTTGCGTGATTTCCCGGTCGATGAAGCCTGGAGTTTTCAGATAGAGGTGGGGGTGCGAATGGGTGTGGTTGCCGACTTCGTGACCAGCTGCGTGGACTGCCCGCGCGATGTCGGGATGACGCTCGACATTCATGCCGCATTGAAAGAACGTCGAACGGATGTTCTCGGTGGCCAGG
>JBAUOG010000863.1:0-13552 GCA_049579625.1 Bryobacteraceae bacterium | reverse complement strand
CTCATCTAACTTGAGCGCTTCCTTAAACAGGTTCTCCGCTTCGCCCCGATTGAACCGTTGCAGAAAAAGCAGGCCCCACTCGGTTCGAACTTCAGCGGAGTCGGGATGTTCCTTGAATGCAACTCGGAACTGGTCGTTGGCATCCTCGTACCGATCCAGCCCCCAATAGCCTTCGGCGCGAAGGTATGAATCGGAACTGTGAGTCAGGTCCGTAAAACATGCCTGCGCTTCTTTCACCTTGCCATGATGGCGGAATGTCCGGCAGGCTTCCAGTGCCGATGTTTTTGCCGCCGACTGCGCAAACAAAGCTCCGGATAGAAGCAGCGGGGCGATCCAGCGCGCCATCATTTGTCAGACTCCGCCGCAGGCTTGTCGATCTCCGCCTGGGTTTTTGCCAGCTCCAAAAGAAGCGAGGAGAGCTGGCGCTTATATTCCTCTGCCGCCATAGCCGGCTTCTCGTATTTCAGTTTGTCGATCTTCGCCTCTAGGTCCTCTTTCTTCGCGAGCAGCTTTTGTTTTCCCGGGGAAAGTGCCGACGCGCTCTCGGCCGGTGGCCGGATCACCGGGAAAGCCGCCGCCAGCAGACCTTGGCCGTTGGCAGTGGCCGGGTTGCGAACTCCCGCCGAAGCGCCGGTGTCGACCAGCAAGGCATGCTCAGTTGCCAACAGCTTCTGCGATTCAAAATACTCCGCCGTTTTGCGGTCGGCGTAACGAAACGATTCGAGCGCGGAAATCTTGCCGTCTTTGTTGGTATCGGCCGAAGGATCATGCAGGCTGTCGATCCAATAGCGCGTGAAGACGACAGCATTCTTTTCGGTGCCGGACTTGGTGGCGGTTATGACAATGCGGTCTTTCTTCGCGATCTGCGCCAGCGCGGCTCCGCTGGCACTGGTCATCATCACAACCAGTTGCTGGCGCGAATGAATCGTGTTGAGCAGTACCGCCAGTTCCGTCGCCGTAATATCCGGCCCAGGCAGATTGAATTTGTAATCGGTGCCGTCAAACGTTCCGTGGCCGATCAGGAAGAGCGCGAAAGTGTCGTCATCGTGAGCCGCGGCGGCAATCTGTTTCAGCGTCTGCTCGAAGCGCTCGCGGGTGCCAGTAGCGCCGCTGAGCACAGTGGCGTGCATGTCGGGTCCGTTGGTCTGAAGAATCTTATCCAGATCGGCGGCCCACTTCTCAAATTGCTTTTCGTAGTCGGGGTCTCCGCCAAGCCCGGCGACTGTGACGTAGTAGCTAGCCGCGCCGGCATTCGCCGCAAGCAGCATTGCGCAGAATCCAAGAAGACAGAGCCTCCTCATACCGCACCCCAATTGCGTCGCAGCAACCATTCGGCCGCTCGCAGCAGGATGAGGCCAAAGAAGACGATCGGCATGTCCCACAGGTCTTTGGTTTCGCGGCCCGTGATACCGGCCTCCGAGTACGCGATGTTGTCAGCCAGGTGCCCGGCATCCTTGGGCTGGTAGTAGTGGCCACCGGTTTCTTCCGCCAGACGCTCGAGCAGTTCTCGATTCTGCTCGTGATGAAAGTTCTCGGCGACACCGTCCTCGCGGCGAAAGGTCACGACATCCGAACCGAGGTCTTCGTCTTCGGTCTTTGATCCGGCACGTTTCGCGCTGATCTCGGCCACGTAGGAGCCGGGCTTGGCAGCGTTCCACTGCGCGGAATAGGTTCCCTCTTCCAATGGCTCCGGGCGCAACGTAACAGTCTCAGCGGTACCGTCCGGCCCCACGATTCGCGCATTCACTTGGGCGTCGGCGGCCGGCAGATACGTTGCGTTCCTCACTTCGGCTCGTAAGGTGACGCCGCCCGCATCCTCGAGAACCGGCAGTGGTGAGGAGGCGACAACATGCGATGGCGTGGGCGTCACGAGCCAGCGCGACAGCTGCCGCCAGAACACCGGCTGGCTGGTGTCTTCCTTCGGCTGCTGCATTTTCCAGCGCCAGCTACCCCCTGTGGCGAAGACAGCCGAACGGCCTCGACCATAATTCTCGGTGATCAGCAGCGGTAGCTTCTTACCGGCAACGTCGACATTGGCCAGCACAACCGCGCCCGGCTTCGGTGTACCGGCGTTCTGAGAGTTGGCCAGGTAAGGCAGGATTCTCCAGTGTTCGGCACTCTTCGCCGCATCTTCATCGATGCGGCAAATCAGGCTCTGGCGGCCGGCGTCGGTCAGTTCCGCTGCGACCAGGTCACGAGAGAACGTGTTCTTACTTTGCGGCAGCGTGACGGGCAATAGATCGCTGAACGGAGGGTTGCCGTAGCCGCCGTCGCTGAGCGAAGAAGGGCCGCCGAGAAACAGTATTCCGCCACCGCGGCGGTCCACGAACTGTTTGATCATCTCTTGCTGGGTGGTGGTGAAAAAACCGGTCTCGACGCTACCGAGAATCAGTCCCTGGTAGGTAAACAATTCCTCGGGTTTGTTGGGGAAGCCCTGCGCCAGATCTGATGGGCTGGCGATGCCTTGACGGTAGAGCTTGTTCTGCGTGGTGCGCAGAATGGAGGCCATTTGTAAGGCGGGATCGTCCTCCACCGCCCGCCGCAGAAACTTATATTCCCAGCGTGGCTCGCCTTCCACATAAAGAATGTGGCGCTTCGAGTCATCCACCGACATGACGCGAGTGAGGCGGTTGTTGTCGGGGTTCTCCTCACCGGGGAGAGGATTAAGTTTCACCTCGAGATTCTTGACGCCGGCCGCACCGGCATTGAATTCAAGATTCTCAATTTGCTGCCCGCTTCCTTTGAGGAGAATCTCGCGGCTGGCGACAACGTTCCCGCCGGCCAGCATCGTCAGCGTGGCTTTCGTGCCTCCAAAACCACGTTGGCGGAGGGCAACCTGCGCTTCCAACCGTGAATTCGCGAGTGCTTTGGCCGGGACATTCAAGTTTTCGAGTTCCACGTCCCGATCAAGGCGATCTTTCCCAAATCCAATTGCGCTGACCGGCAGGCGACGGGCCCGAAGAGCGGAAACGGTGTCGCGGTCAATGCCACCAGAATTATCCGCACCGTCAGTCAGCAGCACCACGGCGCCGATGGGAAGCGTCGACGACTCGACCGCCAGCTGATTCAATCCGGGACCGATCCGAGTGGCAGGCGCGGCTGCGGTGAGTTGATCGAGGCGGTCGACCCGCGTGAGGTTCGAAGAGAGTTGGTACAGGCGAACTTGAAAACGCGAAGACAGATTCCGCAACAAACCGTCGTTAAGAATTCTTTTCGCATCGTCCAGCCGGCCTGTGCTCTGGCCAGAGCCCGCGTCTTTGATGGCCATGCTGCGGCTGTCGTCCACCACAACCGCAACAATGTTCTGCTGGGGCTTCAACGCAGCTACGCTGATGGCAGGCTGCCACAACAGCAGAAGCAGCAGCGTGGCCAGTCCCGTCTGCAAAGACCAAAGGACGATCGCCCGAGCGCCCCGCAAAGAAGGAACTAAACTGCCTCGTTTCTTCCACATAGCCAAGCCGAGTGCCGCGGCGGCCGCCAGCACCAGGGTAACCAGGAACCAGCGCGGCCAAGTACCCAACAGGACAAAGGAGCCCTTCGAGAATACTTCGGGCGGGTACTTGAAGAGGAACTCAAACATGTGGGCTGATGGAAGGCGCCGCTACCACTAATGTGTCAAAGCGTAGACCAGGTAGTTCACGCCGATGCGGAAACCGAGGGCGGAGAACTTTTCCGGGTATTCCGGATTATCAGCATGCTCCCATGAGTCGCCCAAGTCCATGTTGTGGCAGATTGCGACCATTACTCGTCCTTTGTCGTCATAGATGCCGCGCCAGCGCGGAGCGTAGCCGTCGTATTCGTACATCCGGCCGCTGTGAAGAAACTGTTCTCCGGGAACCTGATAACGGTCATCAAGATCATAGACGGTGTGAAAGATAGGATCGTTATCGGGAAGATCGACGATGGGGCGGTTGGGGAAGACTTTTCGCATGCTGCGCACGAAGGTTGCCCATTCCCAGGTGCCGTGGAAGTCGTCGCACATAAAGAATCCGCCGCGATCGAGAAAATCGCGCAGTTTCGCCGCTTGCAGGTCGGTCAGGTCCCAGTGGCCGACCTCCACCGCATACAGCCACGGATAGTTATAGATATCGTCGCCATCTTCCGCCGCTACCGGTTGCTCCACGCTGCGCGCTCGCACACGAGTCAGCCGCCGAACGGCATCCGAGAGATGACGGTCGCTTCGAGGGTAGTCGATGGTCCAGTTCGGCCCGCGCATACCGCCCATCCGGCCCATTCGAACCGCCCGGTACATGAAGCGGGCGTAGACCCACTCCGATTTGACGTTCGAGTCGGGCGGGATGGCGACGTCGCCCTCGTCGTACTCCCAGCCAGGGTAGATACGGAATGGCCGCGGCGTCTGTTCTTTGCGAGTGGTGCGCTTACCGACGTCCGATGGGTCGTTGGGCAGGGTCTCCTGGTCGGGCAGGCGGTCCGCGCCATAGAGCAGGCAGAACAAGCCTAGTGTCGAGAGGGCCACGAAAATAATTCCCTGCCGACGCATCATGCGAATGAGGCCAGATTAACACGAGCGGATTTAGCAGCCGACTTTGCGACCCTCGACGAACCGGACCTTAGGAGGGTTGCTGAAGCAACTATGGGTCAGGTCATTCTCCTGTACTGCCCAACATGCCGGGACGACTTCAGGAGTTCGGAATCTCGGCTCGGCAGGCTAACGCCAGGCTAACAGCCTTTGCCACAATGCACGTAGTGAGCAGCCGCACATTTGCCAGTTGGAGACCAAGTTGCTTCATATGTTGTGGCTGGGCATTTACGACGGCATTGGTTGTACTTAGCGGCCCTTTAAGTGCAGCGCATGTCCGGCAGTGGGAATTGGCGTCGCGGAAGCGGGCAGGAGTGTTTGGATGATCTTCGATGATGCGAAGTACGCGGCACGCAGTCTCCGTAAAAGCCCGAGTATGACCCTGACGGCGCTGGCCGCGCTGGCGCTGGGCATTGGCGCGAACACAGCGCTATTCACGGTGGTGAATGCCGTGCTGCTGCGGCCGATGAATTACCAACATCCGGAGAGGATCGTGGAGATTACGCGGAGCTGGCAAGGCGGCAAGTTCAACTGGCCGGCCGTCAGTCCCACGAAATACGACTTCTGGCGCCGGGAGAACCGCTCGTTTGAGGCGGTTGGGGCGTATAGCATGGGCGGCCTGGGCGTGAATCTTGCCGGGCCGAACGAGCCAGAGCGGCTCAGCAGCTTGCCGGTGACGGCCGACTTCTTCCGCGTGCTGGGCTTTCAACCGTACATCGGGCGCACATTCACGGAAGCGGAGGACAAACCGGGTGCGGGCCACGTTGCCGTCATCAGCTACGCGCTGTGGCAGCGGCTCTTCCACGGCGATAAGAAGGCGGTCGGCAGCACGCTGTCATTGAACATGGCCAGCTACACGATTCTGGGTGTCATGCCGGCCAATTTTGAGTTTCCTGAGAGTGCGGATCTCTGGACGCCGATGCAATTGAAAATTGATCCAGCGGATCACGCGAATGACTACAGCGTGATTGCACGGCTTAAGCCGGGTGTGTCGCTCGGGCAAGCTGCCGCTGACATGCACCGGGTAGGGCTGCGTTTCGGCAAGGAATTTGGACGGGGCGTCATGATGGGAAAAGACGAAGACGTTGGCGTCATCGACTTTCATTCCTGGGTGGTGGGAAACGTCCGGCCCACGCTGCTGGTGCTGATGGGTGCGGTGGGCTTCGTGCTGTTGATCGCTTGCGCCAACGTGGCGAACCTGCTACTGGCGCGCTCGGCGGTACGCCGGAACGAGATGGCGGTCCGCGCGGCATTGGGCGCGAGCGGACATCAACTGATGCGCCTCCTGTTGACGGAGAGCCTGATGCTTTCCATTAGCGGCGCGGTGCTGGGCATTGTTCTGGCGCAGTCGGCGGTACCGCTGCTGCTGCAACTGGCTCCGGCCAATCTGCCGCTGACGCCGCATGTCGAACTCGGCTGGAGCGTGTTTCTGTTTGCCGCGGCAATTGGCATTCTGACCGGGCTGCTCTTCGGATTATTCCCTGCCATGCAGAGCCTGCGCCTGGGGATCGGCAACCCCCTGCGAGAAGCCGGAACACGCACCACACGCAACGCCTCGGCGAACCGCGCGCGACAGATGCTGGTGGTGGCCGAAGTGGCGATTTCCCTGGTGTTGTTGGTCGGCGCAGGCCTCTTGATTGAGACCTTCAAGAACCTCAGCGGTGTTGAGCCCGGCTTCGATGCGCATCACGTGCTGACGATGAAGATGTCGGTTAGCGATGAACGGTTCCAGACGACTGCGGCCACGGCTAGTATGGCCAAGAGGGTCTTGACCCGGCTGGAAGCGATACCGGGTGTAGCGGCCGTGGGGACGATCACTGCGCTGCCGACGGAGCTTGGGTTCGACGATCCGTTTGAGATTATCGGACGCCCGCCTTCGGACGAAGTCGCCGATGAATTCATGCGCGTGGTTTCGCCGCATTATTTTTCCGCGCTGCGAATCCCGGTTGTGGCCGGGAGAGCCTTCACCGAGCAAGACACTCAGGAGGGGCGCGGCGTCATCATCATCAACCAGGCGCTGGCACGAAAATACTTCCCCCACGAAAACCCGATTGGGCAGCAAATGCTGGTGGGCCGCATCATGGGACCGATTTTTGCGGACAAGCCTAGGGAAATCGTTGGTGTGGTGGGCGATACGCGCGACGGCGGGTTGGGTGAGCCTGCGCAACCCATTTATTTCGAGCCGCTGGCGCAGTTGCCGGACGGCATCATGGCTTTGACCAATCAGCTGGTGCCGGTGAACTGGGTGATTCGCACGAGCGGTGATCCGCTGGTGATGGCCGAGCGGATTCGCCGGGAGACGCTCACCGCATCGGGCGGAGTGCCGATGGCCGAGCCGCGGCTGCTGGAGCGGGTGGTGGGCGACTCGATCGCACGGCAGCGTTTCACGATGACGCTGCTCGGCGTATTCGCGGGTATGGCGATGTTACTCGGCGCGATTGGACTGTACGGTGTGATCTCGTACTCGGTGGCGCAACGCACGCGCGAGCTGGGCATCCGGGCAGCGCTTGGCGCGGCGCGCACGGACCTAGCGAGACTGGTGATTACGCAGGGCATGATTCTGGTGGGTGTTGGACTTGCGGTAGGGCTGGTGGCGGCCCTGGGATTGACGCAATTCCTGAAGAGCATGCTTTACGGAGTGACGGCGTTCGACCCGGGCGTGCTGGCCAGCGTAACGGCGCTCCTGGCGGCTGTTGCTTTGGCGGCTTGCTGGCTACCGGCACTGCGCGCGGCCCGGGTGGACCCTGTGATTGCACTGCGCGAGCAATAGAAAAAGCCGCCAATGGGTTCAGCGGATGAAGTGACGCCGCGTTGAGGCGGGATTGAAGGCCTACGGCAACGCTTGACCCAAGCATTAAAGAACAGGAGCGGGTCATTGCCAAAGCTGTAGGCGAGGCCCTCCTCTCCGATCAGAAACGAGCCACGCACGATGAAGCGGCGCCCGAAAAACCGCCCAAATCAGAAAGATTTCAGATCGGCCACCATCCAGACCGCCCCTGTAATGAGGAAAGTCAAGGCGAATTCGGACCAGTTCAGATGGGCTTCCGGGTGAGCGATCAGGCGTGGAACCCAAACCAACAGACCGAATAGTGCCAGCATGAGAGTCATCAGGCGCATCGCAAGCCGTGGCCGGCGATTGATGAGAATCGCAATCGCCGCGAGTGCAAATGCGACGGTGGTGAGTATCGCCCAAAAGGTTTGATTTGGCGGAATCCACTTAGGAACCAAGTCAGCTGTCACAGAAAAATAGAGTATCTGGCTCAGCGTGAATGAAATCGCGCAGGCTCCAAGCCCAAGGCGCGCCACTCGGCCGAAGGTTACCACCCGTGCTGCATTTGCCTCGGTTGCAGCGTATAGGGCAATCGCACCACAGAGTGCGGAAAACTGTTCGAAGAAGCTCCCGTACTGCGCATAGATGGCCGGCCTGGCAATGATGCCAGGGATGCAGGCGAGGGAGAAAAGCAAATAGACGATGCCGAGAACGATCGACGCCAGACGCTCAGTCCTTGGGTACTCGATCCCAAGCCCACCGGCAATTTGAGCGACCATGAGACACTCGCCGATGATGGTTCCAAAAGGCAGGCTCCAGATCTGACGCAGGGTTTGCCAGGTGTCCGAGTCGTACCACATCAGCGCGATGACGCCGAACAGCACCGCCGACGCGCCAAAGACAATCCGCCCGAACAACGCTGTTTTCATGCAGAAACAGTAACACCCTCGCGCCGCAACCGGATCGCTCACTCCGGCAGCTATATCAGCGCCCACAGACCAACGCCGTCCTAATCGAAGATCCTGCTCAGATCCATTTCCAGCGGAGGGGTCGCGATCCGAAGGACGCCGCCTTTGAACTCGCGGAGGCCTTCAGGTCTGGTGACAGTGTAAGCGCGCTTGAAATCGCGGTCCAGGAGCCAGACCTGGCTAACACCATCCACAATATAGTCGTCGCAACGTTTTTGAACGTCGGAGAAACGCTCGTCACGGATGATCTCGATGCACAGGAGCGGGACTCGCGGCGGTGGTTCTTCCAAGTTGAACTGTTCGCACAGCGCGTACAGATTCGCGCGCTCTTTTCGTTCTTCGTCAGAATGGAAGCGCGCTTTCTCGAATTCATGATTGGCGATGGCACGCTCCATTTCCTCGCCGATGAAATCAATCCGCTTCTGAATCTGCGCAAGCTTTTGGGCGGGAGCTTGGCCCTTTTCGTTTTCTTTCGGTTGATCGTCTGCGTAAATGGCGAGGTGGGTTGTTCTGTTCGCGACACGCTTTTGCTTGACAGTCCAGATGCCCCCGCGCGCTTCGAGCTCAGCAAGCCACTGGTCGAGACCCGCGAAGGAGGCAGAGCCGGCCTGCGCAGCCAGAGCTTCCGAATGGTGCACCTGCTCCCGTACCGAGTCCAGGGTGAGACCTTGTTCGCGTAACAACTGACTAGCGAAACACGCCTCCTCGCGTAGGAGCCCCAGCAGCATGTGGTCGGTGCCGATGTGCTTGTGGTTAAGCCGCTCGGATTCCTCGGCCGCATATGCCAGCACGCGTGTGCATTCGTGGCTGAGCGGCAGATCCACCGAGGTCGGCACTTTCTCGCGTGGCACCGAGTGACCATCGATTTTTCTGCGAATCGACTCCACGGCTACGTGCGAACGAAGGAATCGGTTCGCCAGAGCCTTGTCCTCGCGCAGCAGCCCCAGCAGCAAATATTCGGTCTCGATATAAGGACTGCCGAACTGGCTGGCCTCATAGCGTGCGAAGAAGATGCATCGCCGGGCCTTTTCTGTGTAGCGCTCGAACATATCCGCACTTTACTCCAAAATGATGGTGGCGGGAGGAAGCGCGAGCTCGTTTGAGAGCTGATCGATGCCGCGCTGTTGGTGGAGGAGACGGCCCGGCAAGCACCGACCCTCCCCCGCCACCAAAACGGCCGGGATGAGAAGGAAGCCGGGTTGAGTCATTTGACCCAACGATTCCGCGGGCATGCCACTGCAAGTCTAAGACTTTCATATAACTCCGGGAGGACCTTGACTTGCACACAGCAAGAAGTTGAGCGTCGATTCGCTCAACCCTTGTCTTTATGTGGCGAAGTGTACTGGAAATCTGGTTTGCCTGGCTGATTGTGGCGTTCGCCGCAGGCGGCTTTCTGTTTGCAGCGGGCGCTTGGATCACGGGCCGGCTCAATGAGGGCACGATCCATCGAATTGCGCTCGCGTCGCGGATCGGCTTGAGCATTGCATTCCTCTATGGCGGAGTGGTCAAACTCACGAATCCCTGGTATGTGCTGGGAAGATCGATTGTCGATTTCGAGGTCGGGATCACGGCGCATTCGCCTCTGGTGCATCCCCTGGCTGTGGCGATTCCCTTGCTAGAGGTCGCCATTGCGATCCTACTGCTCTTCCCGTTACGGTGGGTGGTGCTCACGACCGCCGCGATTCTGATGGCCTTTCTCGGGCTCGGCGTCGCGGCCGCGGTGCGGCAGATGCAGGTCACCTGCGGTTGTTGGGGCGGAACGATGCTGGTCGGCCCGCTGTGGTTTAGCGAGCACGGGGCGATGTTCGTGATGGCGCTAGCGGCGGACGTCGCATTGACGATGCGATTGGTCCGGCCTGCCCCGATCGCAGCCTGACGTCTTTTTGTTAAAAAACCGAGATTTATTGGCAAAGGTGACGAGTGCCGGTCGGCTGTACTGCATCTTGGGACAGGCTCGCTCTGTCCACGCGGCGAATGGGCCAGGTGTGACGAAAGTACGTGTCGGGTCTGGTCCGAAGCGGACAGCGCCTTGGGAACAGAGGCGCCTGTCCCGGTCGGCTTCGTCGTGTATCCGCTTGCTTGCTCCGAGGCGGAGAGCGACGCGCGCGGTTGCTCTGGAAAACAGCCGGGAAGTTTCGCTCGGTCGCTATCGAGTTTCCGCAGCTTTGCGCCCGTTTAGGTTCGCTTGCTGACGCCCGCGGTTCTGTGCCGAACTTTTCACACGACACTAACTTAACGGCAACGGTTAACAAGCCAATGTTCCCACGATTCGACAGGTGTTACGAAGCATCTGGGTCTCCCAATTTTCTCCCACCTTGCCAAGAAACAGCAGCCATGTAAGTTGATATCAATATAAAATATTGTCTTTAGTTTCCGGAGGAACACCGTGCATAGAAGGAAGGTTGGCTTTATCGCGGCGAGCAGTACTGCGCTGGCTGTCATGCTCGGCATCGCGTGGCACGTGACAGCCCAAGATGCTAAAGCAACGTATCCTAGCATGGCTCGCCTTGACCAATACCTGATGGAGGACCCGGCTTCTGAAATCGCGCTGGCGCGGAGCGCGGCGCCGGAGTCCATCTCGCGCGATGCCGAGGTCCTGGTTCTTGGACGTCACGGTTACCAGACCGCGGTTAAGGGGAAGAACGGTTTCGTGTGTATCGTGGAACGTTCCTGGACTGCTACAATCGATGACCCGGACTTTTGGAATCCTAAGCTGCGAGCTCCTATCTGCTTTAACGGGGCGGCCGTACGTTCCTTCCTTCCCCGTACGATCAGGAAGACGGACCTGGTATTAGCTGGCCGCACGGGGCCTCAGATGATGGAAGCCATCGTCGCCGCCATCGACAAGAAGGAATTGCCTGTCATGGAACCGGGCGCGATGTGCTACATGCTGTCCAAGCAGGGCTATTTGAGCAGCCGCGACGGACATTGGCATCCCCACCTGATGTTTTTCTATTCACAAACCGACCCGGCAACATGGGGAGCGGATCTGCCGGGTTCTCCGATCATCGCGTTCAACGACACCCGGGAACACTTGACCACCTTCCTGATTCCGGTCCGACGATGGTCGGATGGAACGGCTGATCAATAAAGGGGATTCTTCAGAAGCCGCACACTGACTGGGGCCTGATCACAGCCGGGCCGCCTCTGGGGCATCGGCCATTTTGATCAGGCGGTCGAGGATGGCTTGCATGTCGCGTTCATCGTTGTCTCGTACCTGGTAAACATGGACCGCCGGATTGGGCAGTAAGAGGTTGAGGGAGGTCTTGCTGAGCCGCTCCCAGCGTCCCTGCAGCATTTCGCCTACGGCGATCTGGTCGTTGGCTGTGTCGACCAGGAACAGCAGATGGGATAGAGCGATGGCGTCGAACAAGAAATTGACCTCTTTCTTGCAGCCCGCGCGCTGTTCGGAGTAGGCCCGCAGGTCCATTAGTACAACGTCGGCCCGACTCGCGAACTCTCTCACGGCGGGGAACCACGTGTTCTGGTGGCACAAGGGCGCGCAAGTGCCGGAAGCTCAGATCCAGGCCCCGCGGGCGTTCTTCCACGCTTCGCAGGCTGGCCTGCAACTGATCGATGCTGCGCGTGAATCGGCTATCGATGCGGCGCTTGCCGATGCTCAACGATGCCAACGCGGCCAACGCCGCCAGGACAATTACCAATAGGCAATTCCAGCCCCATGCGAGCGGGTGATGAATCAGAGACTCAAGCCAGGTGGCGGAGCCCAAAAAGGCCACAACCAAAACCGCGATCAAAAAGAATGCCAGGAAAACAGTCTTCGTCAAACTGTTTGAGTAGCCCTGTCGCACCAGTGACTGATCCACCACGGTGAAGTGGTTTCCGAAATGTCGCCAGTACCGCATCAGTCCGCTAAAGATGAACGACGAAGTCTGGTCGATGCTGAAGACGCGAAGGATTAACAACCGAAGTCCGCCAACCTTGCGCAGCCGAAGAGCCGATAACGTGAAGAAGATTGCGTGGAGGGACGCTGCGCACAACAGGCCGAAGGCCTCAGCCTTGCTCCTGGCATCCGGACCGGCCCAAACGATGGGAACGGCATAGACCACCGCACCTGCGACCAACAGTACCGACAAGATCATTCGTACACGCGGTCCGAAGATGGCTCGCAGAATATCCGGCAGGTACACCAGGTTGGTAGCCGTCGCGCCGGTAACGAGGGACACCAAAGCGAGGATCCCGTAGCCGATCCGGCCGAACCACCGGTACACTCTCTGGCGCTTGCGAGAACGATTGAGATTATAGGCCCGGAACTGCCCCTGGTAAAGCAGAAAGCGCACCACGGTGAAGACCGCCACCACCACGCCCATCGCCAATCCGACTTGGGCCGGTTCATGGAACGCGAAGAGGCCGAACAACAACGGAAGTCCTGCGTATCCGATCCCGATTCCGAAGTCCGCCAGGCATATCAGACGAAACAAGCGCTGCTCGCTGCCCAGCCGCAGATTGACTTTGCCTACGGGCGCTTCGTCAGCGTCATGGAATACCAGTTGCAATGACGCTCCTGCGTCGACTTCGTCTGCGAGCGCTTCCTCAGTATCCGGCACCTGTTGGCCGGTCGACGCTACCATCATCTGCTGCCCGATGTGTGCAATCAGGCGTCGCCGCACGATATAGATCAGAACCGGCACCACGAGGAAGGCCAATGCGATGGCCGGGAGCTGTGGGTCGTCGCTGCCGGCTGGCGCCGCAGCGGCCACAGACTGGGCTTGGCAAGCCCCCGACAACGCCAGCGCCCAGAGCAGCGAACACTTGGCGAGATAGAAGGACTTAGGGCCAGGGGCACTCGCTCGCTGAATTCCGGGCCGCTCCTGCTCAAGCCCCGGAAGATCGGAACACTGCTGGGGTCGCTCGTCGTCGCGTTTGGCGGCTAATATCGGGGAGTAGATTTGACAAGGGGCGAATTCTTCGCCGTACGAAAGGGGCATAGGTGCCGGACTAGTCTATAGCATTCGGCCAGTACGGCCTGGATTACGGGCATTTAGGCAGCTATCCGCCCCGGTTCCGGGCCAGCGGTCTCCGAGGCTGAGCGATAGCTGTTATCGCCTTGTCCCCTTGGCGAAATGGATTTATCGCCCACAGTGGGTCGCCGTAGCCATAGTCGCCAAGTTTCCGGTTTGGGCGTTATGCGGCAAGCGGACTTGACGACGACGTCACAGGAGTGACGCGAACGCCGCTTATGAAGGTGACCATTCTCCGAGTGGCGGACCATCCACCCGGAGCCAAATAAGGCACTTCGACAGGCAAAGCCGTTAT
>JBAUOG010000862.1:0-4128 GCA_049579625.1 Bryobacteraceae bacterium | reverse complement strand
TGCCGATACAGCGCTTTATTCAAACCTTCAGGGAGTCAGCAGCTTCAGCTATCGCGGTATATTGGGTTACGGAGGCAATCGTGAAAAAAACCATTTGCTTTGCCACTCTTACAGCACTACTCGTCTTCACGACACTTGCAACGGCACAGACGCAGTCTCCGGCGGGCGTTCCTGTTTTTAAGGTTTCACCTGTCAGCAGTAAGATTACGTTCCATGTGGATGCATCGTCGAAGATTGACGGAACCTTCAACAAATGGGACGCTTCCCTGACTTTTGCTTCGACTGAAGTCTCGACAGCCGTTTTGGATATTGAGATTCAGGCCGCTAGCGTCGACACAGGAAGCGGAATCAAAAACAAGACATTAGAGGGCAAAGACTTTTTTGACGTGGACAAAGATCCTCTAATCACATTCAAGTCGACAAAAGTTGTACAGAATGGCCCGAATACCTTTGAAGTCGATGGCAATTTTACGATACGCGGAGTCACAAAGCCTGAGAAACTGAGCGTGGTGATGTCTGGCAAGGGTACAGGTTCAGGCAGCATCACAGGAACGATGGCCTTTGATCGTAAGGACTATGGCATGAACAGCGGCATTCCATTCATGAAAATCGCTAATCGGGTCGAGGTGAGTGTCGATCTCAAAGGAAATCGTATCAGCGGACCTCCACCGTCTTTCAAGCAATAGCCCGATTCGGTTGGGCTCTAGAAATAATCCCAGTGGCCGACAAAGTGGCTAGTCGAAGAGTTCATTGCTGTGAATTTGACCCTTCACAGCGCTATCGATCCATTGGCGCCTAGCGATTCGCCAAAGGCATGGATGGCCGAATCGATGACCGCAAGGCGGGCTGGGAAGGGAAGGGGATCTGGACAACCCGCAGGCCAGCACACCGTCCCACAGCGAGACGGGGAAGGGGACTGCGCCGAGACCTACGACGTCAATCAAGGCTTTGCGTAGCAAGGGGCACTGGATCTCGAGTGCCAATGAAACCGGTCATACGACGGGTCTGGTTCAGTCAGATGATCGAACAGCAAATGTCCGGAGTTTTTTTGAGAAGAAGCGGGTCGTGAAAGCCGAGCAGCAGTCGAAAAAACTTGACTCCGGTTCCCGCGAGGCGGCTCGATGGAGCGCTTTCCGGCTTGCCGAATTGGTTTCGTGTGCCTGGTTTTCACTACCCTTTCGCCCTGTCTCTGGCCACAAACCATGATCGGCGAGTCGACAGCTCCGGCACGCGTTTCGATTCACCCGGGGCCGGTGCCAATCAAACCAGTTGACAGCGAGCCTTTCCAATTCGCGGAAAACGTCAATTGGATGTCCCTGCTGCGGGTCCCTTGTTCGGGTCCACAACTCGACCGTAGAGCTAACTGCCTCGACGACGGCCCATTGACCTGCCTCCCATTCGCTCAGGACACACCACCAACTGAACCCTCGAATGGCAGCGCCCTCACCTCCGCAGAGCTTCAGCCGCCTGCCGCTTATTTCGCCGCGCGAAATGAGGCGCCGTCCCCAACCGTTGATATCGCGCATTTAATGCCGGTCGCCTCGAATGGCATTGACGACCGAGCCATGAAGAACAACGCCGAGTCAGAGTCCAGTGATCGTGCCGACCCGAGTATTGCACCTGTCGAGCCCAATAAGGCCGGCAAACAGGAACAAGCAGCGACCAGGATCAAGTGGAAGCCCCTTCTGCTGGAAACGCTCCTGAGTACGGGTATCATGCACACCTTCAACGTATGGACCGAAGCAGGGACGCGGGATGCCCTCTATGGACACTGGTTTCAGGATTGGATGCGTTCGGTCGGTGAACTGCGGGGATGGAGCGACAGCGACAGGTTTATGGCTCCATACGTCGGCCATTCCATTCAAGGCTCGATTTATGGTTTCACCCTGCGCCAGAACGATCCCCAATATCGCGATGTTCAATGGGGCGATGGCCGCGATTACTGGATCAGCATCCTGCGCTCCATGGCTTTCTCGGCGGCAGCGCACGCCCAATGGAAGATTGGCCCCCTCAGCGAAGCCTCCATCGGCAACGTCATGCTGCACGCTTCCCCGGGCTACATTTGCCTGGTGACCACTCCAACGCTGGGCGCGCTCACAATGATTGGAGAAGACATGCTGGACCGGTACCTCATTATCGGCCTCGAAAACAGATCGACCAACGGGACGTTGATTATTCTGGCACGGACCTTTCTGAATCCCGGAAGATCATTCGCCAACGTGATGGCGTTTAAGAAGCCATGGTATCGAGCCACGCGTATGGGGTTGGAGAACGCACAGGATTTCTTCATCCGCAGAGAAGTGGTGGCGGATTACAAGGCTGGAGTTGGGCCAAAGCTATTTGAATTCGTTAAACGGCCAGAGGTGAGCCCACATTCCGATTCGAATGTCGCAGTGATCGAGTTGGCGGCGTACGCCAACTACGAGAGATTCTCCGGGAGGAACTGCATGGGCGGCGGAGGTTCTGGCGCCGCCCGGATTAATGCGGCCTGGCAAGTCGTTACAGAAGTGAACGGCTGTCTGATCATGGGCTTCCCGGTGTCCACCCAGAGCGGCGACTCGTTGTTTTATGGTGGCGGTCCACGGTGGACTCCGCGGGCCTCTCGCAAGGTGTCACCCTATTTAGAGTTTCTCGTCGGCGGGAGAAAGGTCACCTATGATGTGAACGATCCATCGCTTCACGAGCTTTTGAAGACCGAATGGAACGATGGAAACGGCACACTGCCACACTATCCGAAACGAAGCGATTGGTCCTTTGAGACGGCCAGCAATGGCGCCAGCATTGCTGCCGGCGGTGGCGTTGATCTGGTGTTCACTCGTGCGTTCGCGTGGCGGTTCAGCTCACAATACACACATTCGTGGATGCCAACCGTACAAACCATCCGCCCTGAGAATGGATTTCGCCTAACAACCGAAGTGGTGCTGCGTATCGGCACATGGTAGCGGTAAGAGCTATGCCGAAACGCCTCATGGGTGATAGGCAGGACAGCTTGCCCACACTATTGGTGCTAAAAGTCCTCAATCATCCAGACGTTACTGTTCTGAGTATTGCCGGGCATCGCCACGTGGCGGCCGTCCGGGGAAGGTACGCCCCACGTGACGACGCCTCCTTTCTGCTCCCATAAGAGATGGACGTAACCCTTCAGATCTAGACGCAGCAAGGCTACGCCACCTGGTATGGGGCTGGACACTAGCAGCCCCATACCATCTGCCGTCCAATCGAGGCCATCGTCCCCAAGACTCCACCCTTTCACCGTGATCTCCTCGGGTGCGTGGCCAATCATGAGGAATCCGGGGGAACGTGAACGCGATTCAGGGATTCCGGTAAGGCCAGGCTCTTACGGGGGTGCTGAATGTGGCCGAAAACGGTCCATCGAGAGTCGCCGTCCAATGGCGGCTCGTGAGCGGCGTTCGGAAGACTTTCGTCACTATTGGTGCCCTTCGGGACGTGGCGGCTTGTTGACGCGGTTCCGCTGGGTCCGCTTGCTCTCCTCCGAAGCGGAGAGCTACGCGCGCTGTTCGAGGCCCGTATGATGCCGCGCGGCGGGAGTTACTTGATGCCGAAGGTGACACCCAGGAAAAGGCCCTGCAACGTGATTTGCTGGGAGAGTTGCTTGTGCGTCTGATCCAGGTATAAGCGCCGATACCCAAAGTCCAAACCAATCTTCTTCAATGGAAAACCAATGCCGGCAAAGGCCTGGCCAGTCAGATCGGAACCCACTCCGTAGCCGCCGATATCCCCCTTGACGAAGCCACCCAGGCTCTTATAAATCTTGAACTGAGCCCGCATGGCCAGAACCGGATTCACGAAACCGACCGTTTGCGAGAGACCCGTACCACTGCTGATAAGAGGCGGGTTCGCGTTGAGCCCCGTATCGACATACCAGTACTGCATACCGACTAAAGCGTCCAGGTTGAAACGGTCGGTCGCGACGCCGCGATACCCGATTTCGTTGTCCCAATAGAAGGTGTTATTGCTCGCGTTGACGGTTAATTCGCGGGGGAAGCCCGCCACCGCCTTCACCTTTTGCGCACCCACTCTCATATAGAGCTGATCGCTGAGGAACACGATGCGGCCTTTCCGGATTTCTTCGGTCGCCATCAAGCCAAACTTGAGGTTGTTGAAGAT
>JBAUOG010000861.1:0-1536 GCA_049579625.1 Bryobacteraceae bacterium | reverse complement strand
GTGGTCTTGCGGGCGAACTTCAGGCAGTCGGGAAGCGAACGAAATGCAGAGCGGCCGGCGGGAGTCAGGCGTTTTGCAATTTGCGCCGACTTCCGCTCGGAGCCGCGAACTTCAGAGGAATCGTGGTCGGTGACGAACTGCGCAAACTCCGGCGCACTCAGGCATACGATGGCCAGCAACAGGGACAACGTTCGTCCCATTGCCAAGCCATGAGTTTTTATCGCTCGATCCACTTACATTTAGGCTAGCAGAAATGCGGAAGTTCGGGTTGGGCTCGTGCGGGAGTTCACACAGCAAGCTGTCCTGGTGTTCCGAGGCGACGGACGCGACGTAGGCTGACAGTTCAGAAGACGGAAGGCCGGGCTTACGCCCCGCCTTTTGATTTATGTGGTCAAGACTCGGGGAGGTGCGGTGGGTTGGACAGAGGCTTTGCGGCGGAGGATGGCAGCGGAGATGAGAGTAATGAGAAGGCCGACGGGCAGGGGCTCCATGAAGGTGTAGGCCATGTTTTGGAAACGAAAAGCTGCGCGGCGATCTCGCGATTGCTGAAGCCGCGGGCGATCAGGGTTAGGATTTCGAGCTCGCGTGCCGTGATGCCGAGGGTCTGCTGCTGGGCCGTATTGGGAGCGAAGGGTTCGACTGCGGGGGCTTCCGAGAGCACTTCCCTCACCACGACCGTTTCGCGGATGGTTTCGCGCCTGCGCGTGATGCGGAGACCGAGCCAGATGCCGAAGGTCGCGAAGAGGATGGCGACCAGCGCAACGTAGAGCTCGACGGAGTGCTCGATGATGACGAAGCGGTATTCGGTGTATTGGAGGGTGGCGATGAGGAGGCCGACGACGAGACCGAAGATGAGGGCGTGGCGCCTCATGATTGGGGTTGTGAAGAAGTATAACCCCCCTTACTCTCCGGCCTTCGCGCACGCCTAACCAGCAGACTAGGGGATCATGCTTCTTGACGCAGCCCGGCGCGCCGCTTAATGTACCCAACGCCGATCAACAATCCTGCTGCCATCCCAACCAACGCGACCGAAGATGGCTCGGGGGCCGTGCCAGGCTGAGGCTGCAGGATCTCAACAGAAGCCAGCCGCGTTTGGCTTGGGCCAAAGTTGGGCAGATCGAAGAAGTAGCCCACATCCGGACTGGCAGCACCGCTATTGGGCAGGATGCCAAGACAGATTTGCTGGGTGTCGACCGATCCGGAGCAGATCTGAATGTTGGCGGCGGCACTCCCGGCTGAAAACTCCAGGCTGCCCGGCGTGTTGGTATCAAAAGAAAATGCCACCGGCGCATTGAAAATGAACGTCTCCGGGGTGGCTGCCACTCTTTCGAAGAACGAGGACGAGAAACTCGCTAAATCAGCCAGCTGGATGGTGCCATTGGCCTCAACGTTTCCGGTAAACATACCGGTCAAGGTACCCTGGTCCCCTCCTGCATCTGTAAAGCCACTTTGTGAAAACGTGTATGTGAGCGCCGCGCCCTCGGCGGTGCCGGCGCTGAAGACTCCAAAACTCAGTACGAGTGCTACCAGCGGCAC
>JBAUOG010000860.1:0-3189 GCA_049579625.1 Bryobacteraceae bacterium | reverse complement strand
CTTGGCCATCCGGGGAATCTCGAATGCCCGACAGCAGATAAGCGATGCGCTGCGGCGGAAATGACGTTCGCGCCACAAGACGAAAGGATTTGTTCTCGAGCCGATAAACGGCGAGCGACTGGCTGGGCTCGACGCGTAGACGGTCTTCGAGAACGATGAGTTCGGCGGCGCCATCGCCCATCAGGTCGGCAAAGCCCGCCACGATCTGGAGTTTCGCACCCCAGGCAACGTCGTCTTTTTCGTGTCCCATGAAGGGAGCTTTCAATTGGCCGTCCAAAACCGCCCAGTTCGGAGGCGGCCACGCCTTTCGATAGCCCGCGCCGGCGCGGACATACACTTCTGGGTAGAAGCGCCCGGCAAAGTCGCCGAGCATGCAGTGCACGTCGAACGGCCGGCGGTTCCACGAAATCAGCTCGTACACTCCATCGCCGTCGAGGTCGGCAGCTTCGTAATCGTTGGACGCAAACAACTGAGCGACGGATTGGCGATCGGGCGCGAGGAGGTAGGTGGTGCCCCACCAGCCGCCTCCTGCAATGTCGATAAAGACCTCAGGAGCGTCTCTAGAATCCGGTGGCTCAAGAAACCTCACGCTCCCGTTATTGCCACCGCCACCTAGCTTGAAATCGTGAACCAAGGTGGCCTCCGCGCCTCTGCTGCCGCGAAATATTTCTATGTGATGGGCGAAGTTTCCTGGTTCGCTGCTAGGATCCCACCAACCCAGAAACAGTTCGATGTTGGGGCCATGATCGAGCATCCCCAAAATCTCCGGCTTGGCCTTTCGATGCCTGGCGGGGAGGCGGTTGAGAACCTGGCCTGAGGAATCAGAGGCGAGGACTATGCGTGCATCATGGCTTAGCCGGTAACCTTGGACAGTTTTGTCGCCCCGAACCACGGCAAGGGTGTTGGGGGTGTGGTCGTAAAACCCAGGGTGGACCTGGGACAGGAACTGGGACAGGCAGACAGCACATATCGCGAAAAAGGAGACAATAAGCGCGCACAAGTGACGGTGAAGCAAGCGCCTACAGCGAACTCGGCATAACAGGCGACACGGTCCCATAGCACAACAGCGTTTCATAGCGTCCTGAGAAACGCGATCAACTCCTTCTTGTCTTCCGCCGACAATTGCAAACCGAAGGGGTGTCCCTTCACGGCCCGCGTCGGGTTCGGCCCGCGAAAACCCGTAGGGACATAACTGTCCTTAAGCCGGTTCGGATCGAACCAGTCTTCGAGCGATGCCACCGAGCCATTGTGTTCCAGCGCGCCACGCGTCCAGACTCCCCGTAGAGACGGCACTTTGTAGTAACCCGTTCCGCGTCGGGTCTTGGTGGCGAGGTACGGGTCCAGCCCGATCCGCGCGTCCAACATGTCGTACTTCTTCTTGTGTTCAGGTGGGACGGCAAACCCGTCCACCGGAATCGGCTTGTTGTTGGTATATAGCGGCGGCGTGTGACAGTCCGCGCAGCCCTCGCGCTTGAAGATTGTCTCTCCTTTCGCACTCACGGCGTCCGGCTGGTTTGGATTCACCGGAGAATCCAGTGAATAGACATACAGAGCAAGCGCATAGAGCTGTTCATCCGTGAAGCGTTGGAACTTCGTGGGCGGCGGCAGATCCTTGTGATCGTTGTCTCCGCCGGGGATGAAGTCACCGTACTTGCGTAGGAGGCCTAGTTCCGAGTGCAGGACTATATAGCGCATCAAATCGGCAATCGAGCGATGGAGATAGAGGCCGGTATGGTCAAGGTACTTGCGATCTTTGAGACCAATCAAGGTGGGCGTCTGTAACGGAGACCGAAAACTATCCCCTTCCAGGTCGACTACCGCCTGAGTGCGGTTCAGCTCGTCGGGCGACCACGGCTGGACAGCGTCGAGGGTTAGAGCCACGTCCACGTTTGGATCTGGCTTGAACCACGGTGTTCCGTACCAAAGCAGCATCGCCTGCCTCCGCTGACTGGCGGTGAAGAAACCAGCCCTCCTCATTCCCCCAGTGCTCGGGTATGTCCAGCCGCGGCGGGCCGCATCTTGCCAATGGCACCTGCCGCATCCGGCAGGCTTGGGTTCAAATATCTCGATTTTGCCCTTCCTTCGGATGACCCACTCTGCGGTACCAGCGCCTCCTTCAGGAAAGACAATCGCGAAGTCCTGCCCTTTCGCTGCAGCCTCCAGGGCCTCCTTTGTACGGGCAAAGTATTCGGGTGGCCCAGAGAACAAGTACTCTCCATACTTCTCCCAGTCGGCCTTCGTCTTCAACTCGGGAGGGCCGAAGGCAACTTCCGGCTCCTGTTGTTTCAGCCAGTTCCAGTACTCGGGGAATGGCTTCTCGGAAGAAAGAAAAGGGTAAGTCTTGTAGATGGTGACCTGCGAGATGGAGTAGTAATAACTCGCGGAGATGTTCGTGACGCGCGGGGCGGGGGCGGCGAGCGGAAGCTCCATGCCGGCAACTTCTGCCTCGACCCACACCTTCGGAATCTTCGGCCGGAATTCGGCAACGGACCCCGGCTGGGAGTGGAGCGCCGTGGTCAAAACAAGAATCGCTCCAGCAAGCAGACACGCTCTGACAAAGTTGGTCTGAGTAAGCACCGAGGCAGGGTTTTTCGAAGGAATGGCTCCAGGTAGCATCAATGGCTCCCCCACGTGCACGCGTTTGAATTCGGCGAGCGCCGGCACATTGCCACCGGCGCCTTCCCCTGTGCACGGTGCTTCATATTGATCGACGAAGGACTGCTTCGGGGTGTAGGTGATGACCGAAGCTGTGACACGGGCGAAGCCTATGCCGAGGCAGCCGTTGAAATACACCTCGTTGAACTCTTTCATCACGTGAGGCTCTCCGCCACGAAAGCTCACCAGCGAGGCCTCGCCTTGAATCTCAGGCTGACCACCAACAGCCTCCAAAAGCAGCTCGTCGATGCCATCGTTATTCACGTCGGCGACGGCCACCTGTGCGTCAGCATGGCCGCCGAACATGCCCACCTTCTGGTTCACGTTCAGAATGAGACGGGTCCCCTCGAAAATCGCCAGTTCGTAGGTTCCCGAATAGTCGGGTCCCCAGGCAGAGCACACCAAGGCGTTCGTGAAATAGGCTGTTTGCCGCAGCCCGGGTGCGGTGAAGGAACCGTTGGCGAAAACCGCGATAGACGCAACCAACTGTCCGCTCTTACGGGCCGCCGCTAACAGTGCATCACTCATGGGCCG
>JBAUOG010000859.1:0-4272 GCA_049579625.1 Bryobacteraceae bacterium | reverse complement strand
GCTATTGAGCTCACGCAGATGATGAGCGCATCGGGGGTGCGCTACGGCAATAAGGACTACGAGTTGTCCGGCAAGGGGCGGGAGGCGTCCCTGGAGGAACACGGGGTGAGGATCGCCGCAAACTGCCAGGCCGTAGAGCCACGCAGTCCGACCGACGGCGTACCACCCTTAACCGAAGCCGACGCCGGCAAGCCGATACAGCTGAAAGTGGGGCAGACGGTGCATTTCAATCTCCCGGTCGAAGCCGGCGCCGGCTTCTCTTGGGAGGCGTCCGGGAAGAGTCCTGATCTCGAACTGGAGTTCGGCAAGGAGACTGCGGTGGCTCAGCCGGGAGCTCCGGCGTCGCAGCCGGTCACGGCAAAGGCGACAAACCCCGTTTATCTGGTGCTGAAGTTCCAGTATGCCCGGCCCTCGGAGAAGGGCACTGCCTCTGCACGGAGGCTAAGGTTTCCCATCCTGATTACCGAGTGATTTTGAAAAAGAACCGATTTCGCGGCCGGACTTGGTAAGAATGGGTCATGGCAGAAGAACAGCTGTCCGTAGAGCCCCGGGTTCGTATGCTGGCGAAGGAAGAAGCCGGACCCGAGGCCGCCGCACTGTACGACATGTTGCTGGCGCAACGGGGTGTTGTCCCCAATATGTTCCGGGTGTGGGCCCACGCGCCCACCATCATGGCGAAGGTCGCCCAACTCGCGGCCACCATGCTCAATGACGGAGCGCTTCGCGGCTGGTATAAGGAACTGATCGCGACGCGGATTTCGATTCTGGCTGAGTGCGAGTACGCGCGCGTCGCCCACGCGAAACTGGCTTTGAAGAAAGGGGCTACACCGCAACAAGTCGAGGGGCTCGATCTGTTGCTGCCCGATGCCTATTCAGAGACCGAGCACCTGGGGCTGGTTTGCGCTGATCGGGTGTTTCGCAGCGCCGAAGCAGTCGACGATGAATTTTACGCCCTGCTGCAGGCGCGCTTTACGGAGCCGCAGATCGTGGAACTGGTCGGGACTGCCACCATGCTGATGTTCCTGACCCGATTCATCAACACGCTGCGAATTCCTATAACGCCGCTGCCTCGGCAGGAATGATGGCCCATGAGTGAGCGTTTTTTACTGGCCGGCGACGCGGCCATCGTCACCGGTGCGGCCCGTGGGCTCGGCCGGGCCATTGCGACCGCCTTTGCCGAAGAAGGCGCCAGAGTTGTGTTGGCGGACATATCGCCCGATGTTGAGGATGTTGCCCGCTCGTTACGCGACGGTGGCGCCACGGCCATGGCCTTTGTCACCGACGTCACGCGCGCTTCCGATTGCGAAGCACTGGCCCGGTTCGCAACGGAGAAGCTCGGCCACATCGACATGCTGGTTTGCAATGCAGGCATTGATATTCCGGGGCCTGCGCTGACGCTAGGCGAAGACGTGTGGGACCGCGTGGTCGACGTGAATCTGAAAGGCTATTTCCTTTGCGCGCAGGCGGTGGGCCGGCGCATGGCCGATCGCGGTCAGGGCGGTTCTGTAGTGATGATCACGTCCTTCGCCGCGACGCAAGCGGTCGCCGGCATCATCGCATACAACGCAGCCAAAGGCGGCGTGAATCAACTGGTCAGAACGTTGGCGCTGGAGTGGGCGGGGCTCGGGATTCGGGTCAATGGCGTCGCGCCGGGGTATTTGGAAAACATTATGGTTGGGATGGAAAGCACGCACCGTGACCCACAGACGGAAGAGCGAGTGCTTCGGCATACGCCACTAGGCCGGCGCGCGAAGTTGGAAGAGATCGCTAACGCGGTCGTGTTCCTCTGCACGAAGGGAGCCAGCTACATCACCGGGTCGATCCTGGCGGCCGATGGAGGATACACGTCGATTTGAGGCTGCCAAAGGCATTGCAGAAGAATCTGCAGCCGGCTAAGTGACGAATTGTGTCGAAAATACGATTCGACATAGAACCAAAGCCGAGATGACTCTCGGCTCAGCAGGCTAAAGCCTGGCTAAAGCCCGCGCCACGACGTGGCACGGGTCGGAAGGTCTCGTGATTGTTGGCATCGAATTGCGCAACGACGGCCGGGGCTTAGCCCTGACGTTTTCAATAGCTTAGGTTGTAGACTGAGACCAAACGACTATGAACGCTCTCTTGCTCCGTGAGTACAAGCACCTCGAATTGATCGACCTTCCCCAGCCCGAGATCGGCACCAATGATCTGCTGATCCGGGTTAAGGCCTGCGGTATTTGCGGCAGCGATATACACGGCTTCGATGGCAGCACCGGCCGTCGCATTCCGCCGCTGGTGATGGGTCATGAGGCCGCTGGTCTGGTGGAAGCTTCGGGCAGCGCAGTGACACGTTTCAAGCCAGGCGACCGGGTTACGTTCGACTCCACCGTCTATTGCGGCGAGTGCTTCTTTTGCCTGCGCGGGCAGCAGAACCTCTGCGACAACCGGCAAGTTCTGGGCGTCTCCTGCGGCGACTACCGTCGAAACGGCGCCTTTGCCGAATTCGTATCGGTGCCGGAGCGCATTTGCTACCGGCTTCCGGACAACGTCCCCTTCGAGCACGCGGCGCTGATTGAAGCCATTTCCGTCGCGGTACATGCTGTCTCGCTGACGCCGATTGCATTGAACGACACCGCGGTGGTGGTTGGATCAGGCATGATCGGTCTGTTAATCGTCCAGTCACTGAAGCTGACCAGTTGCGGCCGAATCATCGCGATCGACGTGGACGATGCCAAGCTCAAGGCCGCCGGGCAGCTTGGCGCTCACGAAACGATCAACTCGCGGAACGAAGACGCGAAGGCTCGAGTTCTCTCGCTCACCAGCGGACGCGGCGCGGACCTGGCCCTCGAAGCGGTGGGCGCAACCGACCCGATTCAAACCACGATCGACTGCGTGCGCAAAGGCGGAGTTGTAACGCTGGTAGGCAATTTGTCGCCCAAGGTGCAGATTCCGCTGCAGGCCGTTGTTTCAAGGCAGCTGAAGCTGATCGGCTCCTGCGCGTCCAGCGGCGAATACCCAACTTGCATCGACTTGCTCGCACGCGGCGCGATTCAGGTGGAACCGATGATCAGCGCCCGGGCCCCGCTGAGCCAGGGTGTGGAATGGTTCGAGCGGCTGTACTCGCATGAACCGAATTTGATGAAGGTCATTCTGCAGCCGTAAGAGGTCGATATGAACTATCGCGACCTCGGCCAGACCGGGTTCAAAGTTTCGGAGGTCAGCCTCGGCGCCTGGCAAATCGGCGCCTCTTGGGGCAACATCACCGATGACGATGCCATTCGTGTCGTGCACAGCGCGCTCGACAACGGAATCAACTTCATCGACACGGCCGACGTCTATGGCGATGGCCGCAGCGAGCGCTTCATCGCGAAGGTCCTGAAAGAGCGCAAGGAGGAGGTCCGCGTCGCAACCAAGGCCGGGCGGCGTCTTTCGCCGCACGTGGCGGCCGGCTACAATCGCGAAAACCTCACCGCCTTCGTCGAACGCAGTTTGCAGAACCTGGAGCGCGAAACACTCGACTTGGTGCAACTGCACTGCCCGCCGACGGAGGTCTACTACCAACCGGAAGTCTTCGAGATCCTCGACGACCTCAAGCGATCCGGAAAGATTCTGCACTACGGCGTCAGCGTCGAGAAGGTGGAAGAGGCAATCAAGGCGCTTGAGTTTCCTGGCGTAGAAACCGTCCAGATCATCTTCAATCCCTTCCGCCAGCGCCCGCGCGACCTGTTCTTCCCGCTGACGCAACTACGAAAGGTCGGGATCCTGGCGCGGCTGCCGCTCTCCAGTGGTCTGCTCTCCGGAAAGATCACTCGCGAAACAAAGTTCCCAGCCGACGATCACCGCAACTTCAACCGGCACGGTGAGCAGTTCGATCGCGGCGAAACGTTCTCCGGGATCGATTTGGATGTTGCGCTTGATGCGGTCGAGGAAATCCGGAAGTTGCTGCCTCCCGGTGTGAGTATGGCCAACTTCGCGTTGCGTTGGATCCTGGATCATCCAGCCCTCTCCTGTGTAATTCCCGGGGCACGCAATGAAAGACAGGTTGCCGAGAATGCGAAGGCCTCGAGCCTACCGCCGCTGACGACTGATCAGTTTGATGCGGTCCAACGCATCTATGAGAATTCCATCAAAGGATTGGTTCACCAGCGCTGGTAGAGGCGGCGCGATCATTTAGCTCAATGCTGCTTGTATCTTCACCACCGATGCCGCCGGAATCGTGACTCGCAACGTGTTGCCGGAAGCGGTTACGGCTAAAGGCTGGGGCTTTACCCCATTGGGAGTGGTGAAGTCGTTGTG
>JBAUOG010000858.1:0-2756 GCA_049579625.1 Bryobacteraceae bacterium | reverse complement strand
AGTTTCCCAGGTTGGTGCCGCGCAACAGCAGCTTCTGTCCATCGGGCGTTACCAGCCATTTGCCTTGGGTATGAACGAAGGAACTCTGCGCGCAAAGCGCCCCCGCGAATATTAGAAAGACCGCGATCCGTTTCATCGCCCACTATCCTACGCCCCCGCCCAAGCGGAGGATGCGGGCCAAACGGAGCCGTGACCGTTAGGGAGCGGACGCAAAGCTTCGGAAACTCGATAGCGACGGAGCGAAACTCTCGGGGTTCTATTCGGTGCAACCGCGCGCGTTAAGTGGTAAGCGGATGCTCTCTGACTCCGAGAGGTGACGAATGTTCAATCGAGCACGACGGTCCGTGCTTACTGCCTGCCGCCATTCACCGATCCTACGCTTCCGACGTCTCCATCGGTATGGCCTGCTTCGCGCTGAACTTCACGATCGCGATGCCCGCAAAAATCACCGCCATGGCGATCAACTCTCGGACGCCGAATGGCTCCCGATAGAACAGCCAGCCCAGAAACACCGCCACGATTGGATTCACGTATGTGTAAATGGAAACGATCGACACCGGCAGCTTGTCCATGGCATAGACAAATGAGCTGTAACCCACCACCGAGCCGAACAGCACCAGGTAAATCACAGCCAAGCCCGGCCGCAGCGCGACATGCGTCGGGAATCGCTCCACCAGTGAAGCCGGCAGGAACATGAACACGCCAGTGGCTGCCTGCTGTATGGCGCCGCTGACAATGGGGTGGACGTTCGAACGCTGCCGGCGCTGCAACAGAGCGCCCGTCAGCCACCCGGCAGTCCCCAACTGCAACAGCAGAAACCCTCCCAATGTGCGGCCATGCAAGCCCTCCGCCATTGCCGTCGGCGCCACGAGGAAAGCCACGCCGGCCAGACCAACTAGCAGCCCGCGAAGAGTTCCGCCCCGCGGTTTCTTGCCTTCAGGCAGCGCCCAGTCAATCCCCACCATCCAGAAGGGCGAGGTGCAGATGAACAGAGAAGCCAGGCCGCTGGGAATCCACAACTCAGCGAAGGAGAGCGCACCGTTTCCCATCCCAATGGAGATGAGTCCGTAGAGCGCGGTTTCCGCGAGTTCCCGTCCCCCGGGCATCCGAGCCCCGGCCAGCTTCGCCACGATCAGCAGCAGCCCGCCAGAAAGCGTGTAGCGGCTGGCAATCAGGTACAGCGGCGGAAAGGATTCCAACGACATGCGAATCCCCAGGTACGTGGTGCCCCAGAAGAATGAAACCGCTGCGAGGGCTGCATACGCGATCCATTTGGCGTCCCCCTCCGCAGGCTTCATCTTTGGAGCGTAGCATCCGGTCCTTTCCAGGGAACCACTGTACGCCTGCTTTGTCGACCGCGCTCCGTTGTTAATCTTAAGGTTCCATGAGTAAGGACACGATTCTGACTTTGACCGTCAATCCGGCGGTCGACCGGATCTTCACGGTCGATCGGCTGGTGTTTGAAGATCGCGCTTATATCCTGTCCACCACCGAAGCCGCCGGCGGCCGAGGCATCAATGCAGCCCGCGTGCTCACCAGTTTTGGCGCCAAGACGCTAGCCATACTCACCTCCGGTAAGGAGGGTGGTCGGGTTCTCGAAGAGAAACTCAGGCATGACGGCTTCCCCACTGAGATCGTTCATATCCGCCACAACATCCGGACGAACCTCACCATCTCCGATCGCCAAGGCCTCTCGGTGAAGCTCAATGAGCAAGGCTCGCCGCTCTCTGATCTGGAGCTGACGCGGATCCGGCGTGCGGTCGAAAAGCACTTACCCACGGCGACATGGCTGATGCTTTGTGGCAGTTTGCCGCCCGGCGTCGACAATCACTTCTACACCCGCCTGATCCGTTTGGCCCAAAAGCACGGAGTCAAAACGCTTCTCGATGCCGATGGCGACCCGCTGCTGCACGGTATCGAAGCGGGTCCCACCGTTGTTCGGCCCAACCAAGGCGAGGCAGAACGACTGCTCAATCGCGCACTCATCACTCGCGCGCACTCCATTGAAGCTGCCCGCCAGATTCAGGCCATGGGTCCGCAATACGTCGTTCTTTCCCTCGGCGGCCGGGGAAGCATCGGAGCCTCCGCCGCAGGAACATTCGAAGCCATCCCGCCGCGCATCGAAGCAGTCTGCCCGATCGGCGCCGGCGACGCACTCGGCGCCGTCCTCGTATGGGCCCTCGAGCAGGGTAAGACGTTCGAAGATGCCCTTCGCTGGGGTGTTGCCGCCGGCACTGCCTCCGCCAAGCTTCCCGGTATCAACCTCGCGAACTTCGAGCAGGCCAGCGAGATCTATCCCGACGTTGCTGTGTCAAACATCTCTTAAGTTTTGATCTCAGCACGAGCACCGGAGGGCTGACCCGCAGTGATTAAGGGTGTTGGCGCAATTTAAATTAAAGCCAATCGGGACGCGGCCAAGCCCTCCGAGAGTCTACTCGGCCCGGAACCGCGTGTCGGCGAGCGGCGCCCTTTTTCATCAGCCGCCACAATCACTCGCAAAGTTGTCGGTTGCAAGTTGATTAGCTCATGCGGTATATCTCGGATGAAATATATGGCCAAGGCGCCTATCCGTCACAACCTCTGGGAACTCGCGGTACTCGCGTTTCTGGCCGAGAAGCCTATGCATCCTTACGAAATGCAGCGCCTCCTCGGCGAGCGCCATAAAGATGAATTGCTGATTCTTAAGCGTGGTTCTCTTTACCATGCCATCAATCGTCTACTGGAACTGGCGTTGATCGATCCACAAGGAACCGGGC
>JBAUOG010000857.1:0-5979 GCA_049579625.1 Bryobacteraceae bacterium | reverse complement strand
GTCTTCGGCGCCTTGCTTGGCCTCGCCTTGGCCGCTGGCGTCCTGCGTGCCCTCCAGACGATGGAAATCCAAGGAATTCCGCGTTTGGCGGAGGCCGGTCTCAATCCATGGGTGCTGGGATTCGCAGCCCTGATCGCCATTCTCACGGGCCTGCTCTCCGGGCTGGTTCCTGCTCTGCAAACTCCAGCGAGTGGGACAGCCAATGCCATTCGCGACAGCGATCACCAAACCGGCAGCCGCGCACAAGGCCGATTGCGGTCGCTTCTCGTAACCGCCGAGGTTGCTATTTCCTTTCTGCTGCTAGTCGGTGCTGGTCTACTCATCCGCAGCTTTAGCGAACTCATGACACTCAATCGTGGCTTCCAAACAGAGAGCCGCCTCGTTTTCTCGGTGAGCATGCCTGAGTCGTACTATCAAAACGGCGTGGGGAAGCAGTTCTTAGACCGCTTCTTTGCGCGCCTCGCCACCATTCCGCAAGTGATCACAGCCGGCGCCGTCAGCAGTCTGCCGGTAGAAGGCGCCGATACAGGCATGGGAATTGCCGCCGTTTCCGCGAACAACGCCGGCCAGTCAGGGCCGCCGCCTTGGGCTGGCTGGCGCATCGTCACTCCGAATTATTTCCAGGCCATCGGGCTTTCACTGCTTCGCGGTAGAAGTTTCGACGAGCGCGATAAACCAGTTTGGACTGAAAAAGGCCAACCCGACCCGCAGCGTCGTGTTGTCATCAGCCGGCGTCTGGCGGAACTGCTGTTTCCAAAGAAGGACGCCACTGGCAAGCGCGTAGCACTTTGGAAAGGGCAAGGAGGTATGGAGGCTGAAGTCATCGGCGTTGTGGCCGACAGCCGTGAGCGCGGTCTCACCTCCAACTCCGCGCTCACAGTCTATCTTCCTTACGGCAGGAACGCCCCGGTGTCGGAGTTCGTCCTGCACACCCGTGGCAACCCGCTCGCCATTGCGCCTACCGTGCGCGCTATCGTAGCCGGTCTTGATCCCAATCTTCCTTTCGCCGACGTTCGCCCGTTTGAGGAAGTGGTTCGCCGCTCACTATCGCCTCAGCGGTTCAACGTAATTTTGCTGACGGCGTTCAGCGGTCTGGCTCTGTTGCTCGCCACGACCGGAATCTATGGCGTCCTGTCCTACGCGATGAACCGGCGCACGGCGGAAATCGGCCTGCGCGTCGCCTTGGGTGCCAGCCCTACCAACATTCTCGGCATAGCTCTCGGCCAAGGCATGCGGCCCGCCGTCGTTGGCATGCTGCTCGGCGCGCTCGGCGCATGGTGGCTGTCGCGCTATTTGGAAACGCTGCTGTTCGGCATTAAGCCCTTTGACTCAGTCACGTACGTCATGGTGGCCGCGCTACTGTTGGCCACGGCTCTCATCGCCTGCCTGCTGCCCGGTCGCCGCGCCATGCGGATCGATCCGGCGATTGCGCTCCGCACAGATTGAGCATTCCGCTAAAATCCCGCCACAGTTCTTTGACGGCATAGGTCCCGATATACGGCGTTAGCGTCAGTAATCGTTGCCGGCCCGCTTGTCAGGACGTCAGATGAGCACTAGCGGGCTTCCCTAATCCAAGCACGCTTCCCCGAAAGCCGTTCCCGGACCGAAAGGACAGATTGCTAATGAGAAGGGCTGTTGACGACACCTATCCGCAATTGGCCGATATGCCACTGATCCACCGCTCTAAGCCTGGCGCAAGTGGCTGGCGGCGATCTTGCAGACCAGCTGCGGGCACCACGGACGAGAATTCCAGTCGGTCGCGGCATGTCGTTGACTTGAAATCCTGGTCGTTGCCGGTCAGAGTGGCACCCTAGTAGCAGGATCGCCGATAACTACATAGTTCCTGGCATCAACTGTAGCGATCCATAGCTGCTGCAGCTCGACGGGCGAGCTATTGCCGGCGGCGAGCCTCGAGCTCAAATTCGCGGCCAACTCAGCGTAACGGGCGGAGAAGTGCTTGTGAGCGAGGCCGATTGGCTTGCCCGAGAGGACATTACCAATGGCGTTCACGAGAGTCTGAATCTGCGGCCCGGCACCCTTCCAATTGAACGAGTAAGCCCACGTCCTATCCACGTGAGCCAAAATCGCAGATGCCCCGTTGTATCTGCCGAGAAGCCGCTTTGCTAGAGCAGAGACAAATGGTTGCGCTGTGAGATCCTTTGAGAGTAGATTACCTGATGGCAACCACGCGAAGTCATCTTTTCTCGGAGTGCCAGCTCCGTACTCCGCGAACGAGATGAGTTGCAGGCCGCGAAGATCGCTATCCGCACCGATATTCGAAGCGCTTAGATAGTGCTGCCTCTGGACCGGCGCACCCAAACCCGGCCAGTCGGCGAAGAGGAGAGATCCTTGATCGCAGACTTGCAGTTCATGCTCGGATGGGAATCCTATCCCATGGCAGGCGACGAAGATGAAGTCCGGCCGGACTTTTCCCTCAAGCAGAGTTAAGAACGCGAGCTTTGTCGACTGCGCACCCGCAACGTTGCGTAACTCCCAGTCCGGGAAAGCCAGCGAGGTTGACTCGAATAGTGGTGCGGTCAGTTGTGCACTGGCCAGGCGAGTCGCCGTGTCGCCTTCGTGTTGAGTGCCGAAGAAGGCAGCGCGGCGTGAAGCCCGGCAACCGCCTGCCTCTACGCTGGTTACGCTCTCTGCGTAATTCCGATACTCGTCGACGCTGTCAAAGTGAATGCGTCCGACCCGGTATTGGATGCTCAAGTCGTATTGGAACTCGAACGGCACGGCTTCCGGTCCACCCACGATGAGCAAGTAGGACGGAACCCTGGTAGGATCCGGCACCCCGGGACCGACACCATTCTGGGCGAGAAACTGAAGATAAGAGTCTCCAACACGGTAAGCCGTATCCTGCGAGAACTCCCTATAAAGCCGCTCATCGCGGCGAGATGCCTGGTTGCGCCTCAGCTGAAGCAGTGGCCCTAGTGCCTCGCGAATAGCTGGCTTTGATTGCGAAGAGAAGATGATCCCCCACCCACGCTGTGCCCGGGTTACCGGACGGACGCAGAAAGCCCCACGGTCGTCGCTGAGCCCTGCCTCACCGGCCCCGGCACGGCGGCTGGCACGATGGCCTACATGTCGCCAGAGCAGGTCCGGGGCAAACCATTGGACGCTCGAACCGACCTATTCTCGTTTGGTGTAGTGCTCTACGAGATGTGTACGGGCATGCTGCCGTTTCGAGGCAAGACGGAAGGCGAGGTTTTCGATTCAATTTTGAATTCCGCACCCGTTCCGCCAGTTCGCATCAACCCCGACACTCTGCCGAAGTTGGAAGAGATCATCTACAAGGCGCTAGAGAAAGACCGCGATGTTCGCTGCCAGTCTGCCGCCGAGCTTCGGGCGGATCTCAGGCGGATGAAGCGCGACACGAGGTCAAGCGGGCCAGACCCTTCGCCGCTCCATTCCGGTCCGGCTAACCACGCTGTCTCTGCACTCACCTCAGCGCAGATTCGCGACAGCCGCTCGTTTCGAGCCGCGAGCGGGGGTCACGCTGGGACAACCAAAGTGCGGCCGCCATGGTCCAAATCGAAGGCCAAGTGGGCTGTTCTGGTTGGCATACTGCTGCTGGCTGGTGTCGCGGCGGTGTCGAGACTCTTCGTTGGAGAAAATGACACCCACCCGTTCGCCCACACGGCGGCGCCTGCGAACTCGCTGGCAGTCCTGCCTTTTCGCAGTGTCGAAAAGGACGCTTCTCAGGATTATTTCGCCGACGGGATGACCCAGATTCTCATCAGTCGTCTCACGAATCTACGGGGCCTGCGAGTGATTTCATTCGCCTCCGAATACGGCGGGCAGAGAGACCCCAACGCATGGAACGCAGCACTCCGGAAGCAAGCGGTGAACGGAGTTCTGACTGGGATCATCACTCGTTCGAACGGCCGAGTCAGGATTGACGCGCAGCTGATTGATCCCACGACCCACGCCGTGAATTGGGCGAACAGCTATGAGCGCAACGCCGATGATGTCCTGGTCTTGGAATCGGCAGTCGCGGAGGCCATTGCCGGCGAGATCCAGGGTCGGGTCACAACGGAGGACAGAGAGCGCCTCAACCAGCGGCGGCGGGTAAAGCCGGAGGCCTTGGACGCCTATCTGAGAGGGCTGTTTTTCTTGAACGGCCGAACGGAGGATGGGCTGCGGCGGGCCGCCGTGTACTTCCAGCAGGCCATCGCCGCCGACCCCGCCTACGCGCCAGCCTATAGCGGCCTGGCGGACTCCTACTCACTGCTCGGGTCCGTCGGCTTCGACGGGATGCCGCCGAAACAGGCCATGCCCAGGGCGAAGTCCGCGGCTCTGAAGGCCATCGAGTTGGATCCGGACCTGGCTGATGGCCACACCTCTCTGGCTTACGTGGAACTGTCTTATGACTGGGACCTCCCCGCCGCTGCAAAGGAGTTTTCTCGCGCTTTGGATCTGAACCCGAGCTCGGCCACGGCGAGGCACTGGTACAGCCACTACTTCATGGCGAAGGGTGAACTCGCCAATGCCACAGAACAGATGCAGTTGGCGTTTCAGCTGGAGCCGTTATCACCCATCATCAACGTAGGAGTCGGCTGGTGCCTCTACTATTCCAAACAATACGACCAGGCTATCGAACAGTTTCGGTTGGTGGCGGAAACTGACCCAAGCTTTCCCATGGCGCATCAGACCCTGGGCATGGCATACCAGCAGAAGGGATTGTTTGACCAGGCGATTGGGGAATACAAGCGTGCGGAGGCGCTCTCCAACAATCCTGCTTCCGTCGCGGCACTGGCGGGTGCCTACGCGAGGGCGGGGAGGCTCGCCGACGCCCGGCAGGAGCTGACTGCGCTTGACCAGATGGCGGGCACCCGGTATGTTCCGGCGATTTACTTCGCCTCCATATACAACGAGATGGGCGATGGAGCTAAGACCTTCGAGTGGGGCTGGAAAGCGATCGGCGAGCGTAGCGATTACCTCATGTATCTGAGGGTCGAGCCACAGGCCAACAAACTGGCAAGCAACCCGGAGTTCCTTCGAGTGATGGCGGCTCTCCACCGATGAGGGCCATTCTGGCCTGTGTCTTACTGGCATGCGCTATCAGCGGCATTTGCTGGGCGGCGCGATGCACCACGGTGGCGGAACCTAGCGTCTTGCGTGAGTATCAGGATTATGTCGCACGCGCGGAGAACGCGATGCTCCCACGGTTCGATTCGAGCGAATTGTCATGGGTGGCGGGGGGGTCTGCTGCGAAAGAGGCGTCAGCGAAACTCGCTTCCGGCGAGTGGGTTGGAAGGAACATCAGCGATGCCGCGCTAAATCAGCGGATCGCCAACCAGAATGGCACCGTGATTCATTGGATCGGGGCCATTCGAATTAGAGGCGCGAGTCTGGCGAATCTCAACACCGTGCTGGAGGACTATGGCCACTACGATCGCATCTATCAGCCAATGATGTTCGGATGCAAGGCCGAACGGAATGGGGATGAGGAGGCGCATGCCGTTTATGATGTGGTTCTCGGGATTCACAGTGAGTACCGGTTAGCCTCGATTTTCCCGCAGCACTTCTCGTTCCGGGTCAAGGGGCTCATGGGCCACGACCCCGAAGCCTTCCGCTCTCAGGCTCCATCATTGCGGGTCCATTTGAAAGCAAGTGAAATACGCGAGTCCGCCAGCGGCGTGCCCGGGAGCGATGATTTCCTGGAACCTTATCATGATCACGGCATCATGTGGGCTCTCAACGCATACTGGCGGGCACGTCAACGAGCGGACGGCCTATACTTCGAGTTCGAGACCATCACCTTGGCTCGATCGGTGGAGGAGTTCGCTTGTAAGATCGGTTTTGTTGGGGTTCCGAAGTCAGTAATATCGGGCGTGATGGATTCGTTGCCGGCGGATTCGATCAAGGTGATTTTGGAGGGGACGAAAGCCGAATGCGAGCGCCGAGTTTCGGGGCTACCGGTCAACGTGTCAAACCAGTAGGTCCGGGCGGCTTCCCGACTTAGTGGTCTCC
>JBAUOG010000856.1:0-25912 GCA_049579625.1 Bryobacteraceae bacterium | reverse complement strand
TTCCAGTGGCTCTTCGGCGCGGGTGCGTTGATCATCGCCCTCGGCGCGCTGCTGCGGACCTGGGCCACCGCCTATCTCAAGAGCGATGTCGTCCACGATACGGCGCTCCACAGCGATCGACTGGTCGCCGACGGTCCGTACCGGTATCTGCGCAATCCACTCTATACAGGCGTGTTTCTGATGAACGTCGGTTTGGGGCTGCTGGCTAGCCGCCTGGGATATGTCTTCATCGTCTGCGCGGCCCTGATCTTCTACTGTCGGCTGCTCCTCCGTGAAGAAGCCGAGCTTCTCGCCACGCAAGGGGAATCCTATGCCCGCTACCGGCAGGCCGTGCCTTGCCTCTGGCCCTCTTTAACGCCGCGGCTTCCTGCCGGTGGACTGAAGCCCGAATGGGGTCAGGCCTTCCTCGGCGAAATAACCATCTGGGCTGTTGCCCTGGCGGTCCTCTCATACGCCCTGACGCTCCGCGCCGTCATGATCTACGGAATCATCGGACTGGCGATGATCTGGGGCGTACTGGCGCAAGCACGCCTCCGGCGCAAACGCGCAAAAGAAAACTCATGATCGAACGAACCGACGGAGGCGCAGCTTAGGCCCAGCGGTAGCCGAAGCCTATATATGTTCGTCTCACACCAATGCGAGAGTCTATCTGTAATCTCCCCTACACAACTCTATCCATCGCAACGCTGCTCCGCCACTGGGAGTCTAACCCTTCGTGCCTTTGCAACTCCTTGTCCTGGTGTTTCTTCTAGGTTTGTTTGTTACAACCATTAAAGCCGACACCGCATCGTTCGACCTCGCCGGACCTCCCATTGAAGTAAAAGTCGACCGTAACGGCGCCTCGCTTCCCGTCTCCGAAGTTGCCAACCTTCGGCCCGGCGACCGTATCTGGGTGCATCCACAACTGCCCGACCACCAGTCGGCGCATTATTTACTGATTGTTACCTTCCTGCGCGGCTCCACCAACCCGCCCCCTGAGAAATGGTTCACGCGCGCCGAAACGTGGTCGAAGAAGGTTCGCGAAGAAGGGGTATTCGTGACCGTTCCGGATGAAGCGCAGCAGGCTTTAATCTTTCTCGCGCCGGAAACCGGCGGCGACTTCAGCACGTTGCGTTCGGCGGTGCGCGGACGTCCGGGCTCCTTCGTGCGAGCCGTACAAGACCTCGATCAGACCAGCCTCGACCGCCAGCGCCTCGACACGTATTTAAACGCGATTCACACGACCTCCGAAAGCGACCCGTCGAAAATCAAAGACGTTTCCGTCTTGCTGGCGCGCAGCTAAAACATTCGTCTCGATGACGATTGTTTCAAGAAACCGGTCGACGAGCAGGCCACCTGCCTCACGCAAAAGGGCGGCGACCTGGTTCTGAACGACGGGCATAGCCAATCGGTCGTTGGGGCGCTAACCACCGGTGCGCCTTCGGATTTGATTGGCCAGCTCAGCTACACGGCACAGGCTTCGTACGGATACTTTAGCCCGTATGTGGGCGCCATCATCGATCTCGGGCGAATCCTCGACAGTCTGCATACAGCGCAATATCAATACATTCCCGCACTGAGCCTACCCGAGCGGGACCAATTGCAGCTGAAGCTCAACAACCCTCCTTCCTTTCACAATCCGAAATCCGTGATCGTCATTGCTTTGCCGTCGGTGAAGAAGGAAGAGCCGCCGCCGCTGCGGCCCGTGGACGCTCATCTTCCGGCGTGCATGCAGAAAACGCCCCTCGTGCTCGCCACCGACGGTGCGCCGCTTGTTTTTTCAACCGAGCTCGCGCACGGCGTGCTCCTGCACGTGGAAACCAAGTCCGGCAAAGCCGTGGACCTGCCTGTGAAAGCAGAGGCAGCCCGCGGTGGATTCGTCGTGGACTCCGCCGCACTCCGCGCCGCCAAGCTCGACGTAGGCCCAGGCGAAACTCTGCAAGGCGCCTTGCGAGGCTATTGGGGCTTTGAGCCCTTCAGCGGGCCTACCTTCCAACTGCAACAGGCAAGCGACGCCAAGTGGACCATTCCGCCCGCCGAAACGCCCGGCCTGATGGCCGGCGCCGCTCACACAGTCCATCTGCAATCGGCGTCGGCTGCCTGCGTCGACCAAGTCTCTTTGAAAGATGAGAGGGGCCGGGAACTGAAGGCGCAGTGGAAGCTGTCGAAGGCAGATGAACTGGAGGTCACCGTTCCAGCTGAGAGCGCGAAGAACAGCGGCTCACTTACCTTGCACGTGAAGCAAGCCGGCCTGTCAAATGATGAACAGATTCTTCTGCGCCTGTATGGCGAGCCCGCGCAGTTAAAACTATTCACCATCATTCCCGGCGACGAGCATGGCATTCTGCATGGAACGCATTTGGATGAAGTGGAAAGCGTCGAGCTGAGCGGCACCCGTTTCACGCGGCTGGCGGAAGAAGCCTCAACCAAGGGCGGGGGGGCTGCTGACGAACTGCAACTGGCCGCGCCTGGCGCTTCGGCCACTGCATCGCTGCGCCCCAGTGAGAGGCTCACCGCCCAGGCAAAACTGAAGGATGGACGCATCGTCGACGTAGCGGCGTCGATTGAATCACCGCGTCCGCGCGTAACGCTGCTGAACAAGGCAGTGGAACTGGGCGCGGCGTCTGAATCGTCGGCCATTCATCTGGCAAATGACGGTGAGCTGCCGCAGGATGGGCGCCTTTCGTTTTCGATCAGAACCGAAATGCCGGCCACGTTTCCGCGCGGCGAGAGGATCGAAATCGCTACCGCCGATTATTCCTTCCACGTGTTACTCAGCATCGACGATGGTGGCCTGACGCTCGAAGACGCGCAAACGGTTGTCGGCCGGTTCGATCCCTCCAAGAGCTTTGGCGGTTCTGCGTTTGGACAGCTTCGTTTTCGCCCGGTAGACGGGCGCGGCCTCAACGGCGATTGGGAAACGCTGGCCACCTTGGTGCGCGAGCCCTCATTGAAGGAGTTGGATTGTCCGGACGATGCCGCGCAGCAGTGCGTCCTGAAGGGAACCAATCTCTTTCTCCTCCACTCTGTCGCGGCCGATCCACAGTTCTCCAACTCGGCCTCGGTCCCTGAGGGATTCATCGCTGCTACGCTCAACGTGCCCCATCCGGTAGGCGGCACTCTCTACCTAAAGCTCCGCGACGATCCGTCGGATGTCAACACCGCAAGCTTGGCTATAGTGACATCTGGCCAGAAGCTGCCCCTCGAACCGGCGCCGGCCCCGTCACAGCAGCAGACCAGCTTCAGTACTGAACCGCGCGCGCGTTAGGCAAGCTAATCTCATCGGCTCAATCCTCGCCGGAAAAAACAACCGCCCCCTGCAGGTTTTTCTCAAGTCCCTACGGCCGCTGGCGCAGAGTGCGAGGTCTCAGGAACGGCACAAACTCTTGCAAAAAGTTGTATCCCGCGTCCCCGCCGAGCATGATCGCTCCGCGCATAAAGCCGTCGCCGACCGACCCCGTGCTTCCCGGCTGCCAAGCGTTCACCAACTGGCCGGTCGCGAAGGCGCTGCCAACGCGCGCATACGAACTGCCTCGTCCCATAATCGGTCCGCGTCGTCACCGTCTGCACCAGCACGCTTTTGAGCCTCTCTTTGAAGCCTTTGTCCTCGCTGGGGAAATAAACGAGGGTCTTCATGCAAAGTGCTCTCCATCGCGAACATCATCGTTTGGCGCGAGAAGTTCCCAGCGAACCCGGACCCGTAACGTCTCGCGAAACCAGCCGCGCCCTCTCCCCATTCCTTCGGTCGATCTTCGGCTTGCCCGATCGCCACTCCCAGTCCCGAGCCAGCCAAGCCACGCAGGCCAAAGGATTGCACCACACGATAATCGAATTTTTCCCGGATTGAAAGAGGCCGCGCCACGTTCCTCGTCGCGAGTTGCCCCGGCTGTTGAGGTTCGCTTGTTCCCACTTGTGCCGCTAGACACGCGGGAAGCAAGCACATGGCTGTCAGGGTCCGGGCCCCGAGGAGTCCTGTTTTCGGCAACCGCACGGCCGAAAAGAGAGCAGCTTTACGGCCATTCTCCACGCGGTAGTGTGCCACTGGTCTGCTATCTCTGTGCCACGCACGATGACGGCAGCTTTAGCCGGGGCATTTGGTGGAAGTCTGTAAACTTGGCCGGCCGCCCCGAGGTGCTAGTGCCACGTTATCTGATCCCCCGGTAGAAGGGGCAGCCGGAGAGCATTTGTGTCGTGAGGATCAAGCTTGACGGCGGTCAAACGGCCGCGGTAGAGACGCTTCACCTCGACATGCGCAGGATGGTCTGTAACAACGCTTGACAGAAGTCTTCCCCACACTATTACTTGAGGCTTAGCGTTCACGACGATTTTGATCTCGACCGAGACCGAGCATGCCTCGGGAAATACGGTGCAACGGGTGGAGTCTTCGGTACAGACCGTTTCCGGATTTCTTAGCTGAGCCGAGAGGCGTTCCAGTTCCTCGGGTGAGTTTGCGGCTAGAAGCACGGAACCATGTGCGTTGTCCTTCCGTGCGAAGACAATTTCAAAGTACAAGCGGTAAAAGCGAAAAGACTCTGTGTCAGGGGCTATCAAACTCTGGACCGCGGGGTCACCGGCAGGACGGTCCTCCATAGGCCGAACCGAGAGCAATCGTAATCCCTGGGGAGTAACTTCGTAGCGGGCAACCTCTGTTCCGAGAAAGCCTTTCAGACCTCGCCTGGAAGCCCCCTTTTGGTAGTAGGCGTTCTCAACCTCAACGTCCATCTGAGGCCGCAGGTCCATCCAACCGCCGCCTGGCTCGAAGCCATTGTAATCGCGAAGGACGTCGGGAAGCGGCGTCTCTTGTCGGTCGGGTGACTGTAGCACATAGTACGGTGTTCGGGGTAGCACCTCGAAAGCGTGGCTGTTTCGCGTCATGCAGGAAGTGAGTAAAAGAAGGGGGATTCCTAGAATAGCCCGGCCAGTCGCCACGACGGATTAGAAACCAGCCTCGCGGCCAATGTTCCCGTGTTTGCTCCGCCTCAGGTGTTACTTATCTTATCGATTGGAGAGAAGTCCATAGGTCAGGCAAACCTTTACGAGGGTTCTCAATCGCCATTGAGAACATCGTTCACCTCTTCCACGCAGTCTGATCCCACCTTGACATCGTTGCGGTCTTTGTTTAAGAAAGCAGATTTAAGAATCCATCGCTGCACTAGCGATGGCCGCCACCGCCGCCACCGGAGTGGCCGCCTCCGCCGCTATGGCCACCGCTGTGGCTGCTGCCTCCGTGTGAGTGACTTCCGCCGTTCCCCGTGCCTCCACTGCCGTGGCCGTGCCAATGCCAGCCGGAGTGGCCATGCCAACCGGAGTGGCCGCCACCGCCGTAGAACCCGAAGCCAAAGTAGCCGGGTGAGTAGAAGTTCCAGCCAAACGCGCTATAAGCAGAGTTGGCATACGGCCAGAAGCCGTAGGAATTCCAAGTGGGGTCCCAGTACCAGCCTGGGGCGGCCGCCGCATAGGCACTGGCGTTGGCAGCTGCGCTTGAGCTTGCTTGCGCTACGTCTTCACTGCGGGCCCGGCTCCAGGCGAAGAGCGGGTCGGCTTCAATGGTCTTTACGTTGAAGCCGCGTTTCTTCAAAGGACGATCACTGGCGAGCAGCACCTGGTGGTGTTTGTCGAGGGTGGTGACGCCGCCCGCTTCTTGAACTGTTGCCTGGCCATCCACCACCATCACCGCCTGCTTCGCGGCGTCGAAGCCGTACAGACCGTTCTTCCCGATCTGCGAGGTAGCGCCGCTCATTACGACGCCGAGATTCGTGCCCGGGATGAATTGATCCACTTCGAGTAAAGCGGAGCCGCGCGCGAGTTGAACTTGCGTTTCCACCAAGCCGGCGGAATAGATGCGTATCTCGCTATTGTGCCCGATGCGCAGGAAGGCACCCGGCGTGAGCAGGACCTCGACGTAGCCTTCGGTCGTGGTGAGGGTCTGACCTGGTTTCAATCTGGCTGATCCGACCGACCGCGCCGACAAGCTCTGGCCGTCGAGCGACACTTGGCCTTCCACATAGTTAATGGTACCCGGCCCGGGCGGTTCAGACGGAGCCGGTGGGTAATAGGAGCTCGATTGCCACTGCGGGAAGCCCAGGTCGTTTGCTTGAGCGAAAGCCAGGACGGCCGATACGAGCAGAAGCGGTAGCGCCTGCCAGCGTAGTCTTGGCCCTGTCATCGTTGGTCACCTAACTCTATGACGCCTGGAAAGACATCCGGGTGACGGGAGGCTACCGTAGAAACCGATGATTCTTACACCAAAAACGGCTGGGAGCACTTGTCCAGCGCCGATTCGGGGCGGCTATGACTTTCGCAGAGTAGCGACCGAGATGTGAGGCCAGCTCTGTCCTCAGAAAGGCCTGTAGTCCAGGCTTTTCGTCTGGGTACGGAACCAATCTTTCGATTCAAACTTGAGAGTGAACGCAGTTTCTTTGCACCAACTTAGTAAATGGCAACCGCATTGTTGACAAAAGACGAAGAACTCCATTGGTTGGCGCTTCGAATGGTGCCGGGGCTCGGGGCGATCGGGACGTTAAGGATCCTCGAAAGGCTTCGCACGCCGGAGGCGATTTTCCGCGCCTCTCCGTCGGAGTTGGAAGGCGCCGGGGTAAGCCCCAGCCTGGCGCGCAGCATCGCCAGCGGGGTGACCTTTGAAGACGCGGTCGAACAACAACAGCGCATGCTGGATGCCGGGGCGCGCATGATCCCGTACTCCGACCCGCTCTACCCGCCCAGCCTGCGAGAGATCTTCGATCCGCCTACCGTGCTTTTCGTGAAAGGCCGCGTGGAGTTGTTGCAGCGTTTCTGCCTGGCGGTGGTCGGAACGCGCCGGCCGACTCCTTATGGTCTGGCGGCTACGGAACACCTCTCGGCCGACCTGGCGAAGGCCGGCCTGGTGATTGTGAGTGGCATGGCCCGGGGCGTTGACACGGCGGCGCACCAGGCCGCACTGAAAGCCGGCGGCGATACGCTAGCGGTTTTTGGCTGTGGTGTGGACCTCTCCTATCCGACGGAGAACCGTCGGCTCTATGAAACTATCGCGGAGAAAGGCCTGATGATCTCGGAGTTTCCCATGGGCGCTCCGGCCTTCCCGCAGAACTTTCCCATTCGTAACCGCATCGTCAGCGGTTTGTCCGAGGGCGTCCTTATCATTGAGGGGGCGCAGTACAGCGGCTCCGCCATCACCGCGCGCCTGGCGACTGACCAGGGCAGGGAAGTTTTCGCCGTTCCGGGCAACATTACTTCCCGTATGAGCTGGGGGCCGAACCTGCTGATCAAGCAGGGCGCGAAGCTGGTGCAGGAGTGGACCGACGTCACCAACGAATTACCCACCCAGGTCCGCCGCTCGCTCACCGACCACGGCCAGCAAAAAATTCTTCTGGAGGCTATAGACGCCCCTTCGCCGGACGGCGAACCGCCCTCTCTGGAGCCCCTCCAGCAGCTCGCGCGAAAGATTCTCAGCCGCCTACAAGTCGATATTCCTCAACAACTTGACACTCTCCTCGAATCTTTTGATGGAGCTTCGTCATCTGAACTGATCGCAGCGCTCTTCGACCTAGAGATGAATGGTCTTATCCGGCAATTGCCGGGGAAGAACTTTGTCAAGGTGTGGTAAAAGAGTAGCGTTCCACCGGGGCGGACTCGAAATGCCCCTCAGTGTTCAGAAAAGTAACGGTACAAACATCGTCATGGGAAAATCTCTCGTCATCGTCGAATCCCCGGCGAAGGCGAAAACTATTGGGAAGTATCTCGGTAAGCAATTCGTCGTCAAGGCTTCGCTCGGTCATATTAAAGACCTGCCCAAGAAGGATCTCGCGGTGGACGTCGACAACGACTTTACGCCGAGGTACGAGGTCATCGAAGGTAAGAAAAAGCTGATTTCGGAGTTGAAGACGGCCGCCAAGGGCGTGGATTCCATCTACCTGGCGGCTGACCCCGATCGCGAAGGTGAGGCGATCTGCTGGCATCTGCAGGAAGAACTCGAATCCAAGAAGGCGAAAGGGCCTGCCTTCTACCGGGTCATGTTCAATGAGATCACGGCCAATGCGGTGAAGAAGGCCTTTGACAAGCCGCGCTCCGTCAACATCAATCTGGTGGACGCGCAGCAGGCACGCCGCGTCCTTGACCGGCTGGTGGGGTATAAGATCTCGCCACTGCTTTGGGATAAGGTTCGCCGCGGCCTCTCCGCCGGACGCGTGCAAACGGTGGCACTACGGCTGATCGTCGATCGTGAACGGGAAATCCGCGCCTTCCAGAAGCAGGAATACTGGACCATCGACGTCGCGCTTCACGCCAAGAAGCCGCCTCTCCTGACGGCGCGGCTTGCGAAGCTCAACGATGAGACGCCCACCATTGCCGACGCGGCTACCGCAACCAGTTTTGTCGATGACTTGGCCGATGCGGCGTACGTGGTGCGCTCGGTTGTCACCAAGGAAAAGCGCCGTAATCCGGTTCCGCCTTTTATCACTTCCACCCTGCAGCAGGAATCCGCACGCAAGCTGCGTTTCAGTGTGAAGCGCACCATGATGCTGGCCCAGGGCTTGTACGAAGGTAAGGAAATCGGTAGCGAGGGGCTGGTCGGTCTTATCACTTATATGCGTACCGATTCGACCCGTGTCTCCGATGACGCGTTGGCCGAGGTGCGCTCCTTTATTAAGGACACGTTCGGCGCCGAATACCTTCCGGCATCGGCCAATACGTATAAGACGAAGAAGGATGCCCAAGACGCCCACGAAGCGATTCGCCCGACGTCGGTTCTACACACGCCGGATGCGGTTTCGAAGTTTTTGGCCGAAGACGAGTTAAAGCTCTACCGCCTGATCTGGATGCGCTTTATTGCTTCGCAGATGAATCCGGCGGTGTTTGATTCAACAACCATCGATATCGATACCAAAGGCAAGACCGGGGCCCGGTATATGTTCCGCGCCACCGGCAGCGTCCCGAAGTTCGATGGCTTCCTGAAGGTCTATAAGGAAGGTAAAGACGCCGCCGACGAAGACGACGAAGAAGAGAAGCATCGTTTGCCGGCGGTCTCTGAAGGCGAGACTCTCAAGGTCAAGTCGATTGATCCGGAGCAGCACTTCACGGAACCGCCGCCGCGCTTCACTGAAGCCACGCTGGTGAAGGAATTGGAAGCCGATGGGGTGGGCCGCCCTTCCACCTACGCTTCGATTCTTTCCACGATTCAGGATCGGGAATACGTGAAGAAGGAAGGCGGCAAATTCCACCCCACCGAACTGGGAATGGTGGTTACCGACCTGTTGCTCGAAAGCTTCGAGAACCTGTTCGACGTCACCTATACGGCGCGGATGGAAGCGGAGTTGGACGAGATCGAAGAAGGAAAGATCGATTGGCGCGTGGCGATGGCGGAGTTCTACGACCGCTTCCAGAAGGATCTGGAACATGCCGAAAGGCACATGACCGATATCAAACGCATGGAAAAGCCCACCGACCTGGTGTGCGACAAGTGCGGCAAGCCGATGGTGATCAAGTGGGGCAAGCATGGCAGCTTCATCGCCTGCACGGGTTATCCGGATTGCACCAACACGCGCGAGTTGACGGTGGACCTGCCGGATGTCGACAGCGCGGACCTCACCGAGCAGGACGAGCAGGAGTACTGCGAGAACTGCGGCCGGCCCATGGTTCTGAAGAAGGGCCGATTTGGGCAGTTTTTTGCCTGTTCGGGCTACCCCGAGTGCAAGACCACCAAGCAAATCGGCGGCACACAGCGGAAAGACATACCGCTCGAAGAGAAGTGCCCGCAATGCGGCAACAACCTGGTGCAGAAGTTCGGACGCTATGGCGAGTTTGTCGCTTGCAGCAACTATCCGACTTGCAAGCACGTGAAGCAGAAAACCATCGGCGTGCCGTGCCCCAATTGCACGCTTGGTGAAGTGGTGGAGCGACGCTCCAAGCGCGGCCGCACGTTCTTTGGCTGCAATCGCTATCCCGAGTGCGACTTTGTCGCCTGGGGTAAACCGATTCCCGAGAAGTGTCCCGATTGCGGCAGCAGCTACCTGATCGAGAAATATCTGAAGTCCGGGCCGGTGGCCCAATGCCCGAATGCGGAGTGCAAGTACAAACACCCGCTTGAGGTGGTTCCGCAAGAGGTAAGCGTCGCGTAGTCCTTATGCTGGCGGAGAAGCAGCGGCTTGCGGATGCCGAAGCGCGGAATAGCCACTGGAAGCGCTGGGGCCCGTATCTCGCCGAGCGCTCGTGGGGCGTGGTGCGCGAAGACTACAGCGCCGATGGCAACGCCTGGGAGTTCTTCCCGCACGATCATGCACGTTCTCGCGCCTACCGTTGGACTGAGGACGGTATTCTCGGCATCTGCGACAACCATCAGCGGCTGTGCTTCGCACTGGCATTCTGGAACGGCCGCGACCCGATTCTGAAAGAGCGCCTGTTTGGTCTAAGTGGACACGAAGGCAATCATGGCGAGGACGTGAAGGAGGTTTACTACTACCTCGACTCCACGCCGACCCACTCCTATCTCAAGGGCCTCTACAAGTACCCGCAAGCCGAGTTCCCATACACGTGGCTGCTCGAAGAGAACCGTCGCCGGGGCAAGTTCGACCCCGAGTTTGAGATTGAGGAAACGGGCGTCTTCCAGGAAGATCGCTACTTTGATATCACCGCTGAGTACGCGAAGAACGACGTCGATGACATTCTGATTCGGGTTACCGTCGTAAACCGTGGACCCGAGGCGGCGGACATTCAGTTTCTTCCGACGCTCTGGTTCCGCAACACCTGGACCTGGTGCGGCCCTCCCTACGATAAGCCATCGCTCAGCGTGACCTCATCCGGCGCAGTGCGGGCTGCGCACAAGACGTTGGGCGTTTTCCTGTGGACACTGGAAGATTCGCCGGAACTGCTGTTTACGGAGAACGAGACGAACTGCGAGCGCATCTTCGGGTCGCCCAACCCGGGCGAGTACGTCAAGGACGCGTTTCACGACTACATCATCGGCGGCCGGCAGGACGCTGTCAATCCTGATCACCAGGGCACGAAGTGCAGCGCGGTGTATGCGCTCACTCTTGGGCCAGGCGAGGAGAAAGTTTTCCACATGCGACTCGCTCGGGAAGGCTCGCCCAAGTTGACCCAGGCCGTGGTGGCCCACGTATTTGCGGAGCGGATTCGCGAAGCCGACGAGTTCTATGCGGACTACGCGCCCGGGCTAACGCCCGAAGCGCTGCGCGTTCAAAGGCAGGCTTTCGCGGGCCTGTTCTGGAGCAAGCAGTATTACCATTTCGTGGTCCACACGTGGCTGGAAGGCGACAGGGGCATGCCGCCACCACCCGGAGAACGCTGGGATGGGCGCAATAAACAGTGGGTGCACCTGTTTAACGAAGACATCGTCTCGATGCCCGATAAATGGGAATACCCGTGGTACGCGGCCTGGGACCTCGCGTTCCACGCGGTGGCTTACGCTTCGATTGATCCTGACTTTGCGAAGCGCCAGCTGGCGCTCTTTCTGCGGGAATGGTATATGCACCCCAACGGCCAGATCCCTGCTTACGAATGGTCGTTCAGCGATGTGAATCCACCCGTGCATGCTTGGGCGTGCTGGCGCGTTTTCAAGATCGACGCGCGGCTGAAAGGCAAACCAGACCACGATTTTCTTGAAAGCGTCTTTCACAAACTGCTGATGAACTTCACCTGGTGGGTGAACCGCAAGGATTCCGAAGGCGCCAACATTTTTGAGGGCGGTTTTCTGGGGCTCGACAACATCGGCATCTTCGACCGCAGCGCGCCGCTTCCGTCGGGCTGGCTCCTGGAACAATCGGACGGCACCAGTTGGATGGGCATGTTCTGTCTGAACATGCTGGAAATCGCGCTTCAGCTCGCCACGTACAACGAGGCCTACGAGGACATAGCGAGTAAGTTCTTCGAGCACTTCCTCTACATCGCTGGAGCAATCAACCACAGCCGTGGCACCGGGCTTTGGGATGAGGAAGATGGCTTCTACTACGATCGTCTCCGCGTTGCCAACGGCAAGGATATCCTGCTGCGGCTGCGCTCGATCGTTGGTCTGCTGCCGATGCTCGCAGCCGATACGGTGAAAGAATCGCTAATTGAGCAACTGCCGGGCTTTAAGAAACGCATGCAGTGGTTTATCGATCACCGGCCGGACCTGACCGAAACCCTGGCGTCCATCACCGAGTGCGGCATTCAACAGCGGCGCATCCTGTCGCTGGTAAACCGCCCGCGGCTCGAAAGAATCCTGCAGCGGATGCTCGACGAAGCCGAGTTTCTATCGCCGCACGGCATACGCTCCCTGTCGAAGCACTACCAGGAGAATCCGTTCGTGGAGCGGATCAACGGCATGACGTTCCGTGTCGACTACGAGCCCGCGGAGTCCCGGACAGGCATGTTCGGCGGCAACTCCAACTGGCGCGGCCCGGTGTGGTTTCCGATTAACTTCCTGCTGATCGAAGCGTTACAGCGCTTCAACCACTACTACGGAGAGAGCGTGCAGGTTGAGTTCCCAACCGGCTCGGGTGAGCGGGTGAATTTGAAGGAAGCAGCGAAGCGCATCTCGCAGCGGCTCTCGTCGCTGTTCATGGCGGGGTCTGACGGCCGACGGCCGGTCTATAACGGCAACGAACTCTTTCAGAACGGCCCGTACTTCCGGGACAACATCCTGTTTTACGAATTCTTCAATGGAGACACCGGGGCCGGTCTGGGAGCGAGTCATCAAACCGGATGGACCGGATTGGTGGCGAAGCTGTTGAAGCAGAGCGGAACTCCCGAGAAGTGAACCTGGCTGTTGTGCACGCCGGGGCAAACCGACGAGGCGTCGGTTGCAGGCCGGGGGCCTACCCTACGGCGGCCTGTGGAGCGACATGAATGGACCACAGTGGCCGCCAAGGGTGGGCAGCTACTGGCTGACGGTTGACTCGTACTCGGCGTAAGGGCCGACGAAGTCTTCGATCTTGCCTTCGGCGGTGAAGTGCCAGATACGGTTGGCGACCTCGTCGATGAGGTCTTCGTCGTGGGTCACCAGCAGCACCGTGCCTTCGAATTTTTGCAGCGCTATGTTGAGGGCGTTGATGGCTTCCAGGTCGAGGTGGTTGGTCGGTTCGTCGAAGACCAGGAAGTTGGGCTTCAGAAGCATTAGTTTGCAGAAGATCAGGCGGGCTGCTTCGCCACCCGATAAGGCGTCGGTTGGCTTGGCGCCTTCTTCGCCGCGGAAGAGCATCTGGCCAAGCAGCCCGCGAATCTCTTCGCGCGATGCCTGGGGATCGAAGTCGTGCAGCCATTCCTCAACCGTGGTGCCGTTGCGGATGCTGCCACGGTGATCCTGGGCGAAGTAGCCGACCTGGACTTCGTGGCCCCATTCAACGCTTCCCGAGTCCAGCCCGACATCTGGGTCATCGTTGCCGGGAGCGTTCTTGAGCAGCGCTTTCAGGAGCGTGGTCTTGCCGATACCGTTGCGGCCCATCAGCGCGATCTTCTGGCCGCGTAGAACCGAGGCGGTGAATCCCTGGATGACCTTCTGATCGCCGTAGCTCTTTTCAACCTTTTTGAATTCGAGCGAGTGCTTTCCGGAAGGCCGCTTCATTTCGAACTTGATGTACGGACGTTGGATGTTGGAGCGGGCCAGTTCGGTGGTTTGCAGCCGCTCCACTTCCTTCTTGCGGGAAGTAACCTGGCTCGCGCGGGTGCCGGCCGAGAAGCGTGCGATGAACTCGTTCAACTGCGCGATCTTCTTCTCGCGCTGTGCGTTCTCCGATTCGATCCGCGAGCGCACCTGCGTCTTCTGCAGCACCATGTCGTCATAGCCGCCGGTGTAGGTGATGATGGTCTGGTAGTCGATGTCGGCGATGTGCGTGCAAACCGCGTTGAGAAAGTGGCGGTCGTGCGAGATCGTAATCGCGGTTCCGTCATAGCGGACCAGGAACTCGCGGAGCCAGTGGATGGATTCCAAGTCAAGGTAGTTGGTGGGCTCGTCCAGTAACAGTGCTTGCGGATGGCCGAACAACGCCTGCGCGAGCAGGACGCGCACCTTCTGGCCGCCTTGCAGTTCACCCATTTGCCGGTGATGAAATGGCTCTGGGATATCCAGTCCATCCAACAGCACGGCCGCATCGGCTTCGGCGGTGTACCCGTCTTCTTCGGAGACGATGCCTTCCAGTTCACCCAGGCGCATTCCGTCCGCGTCGGTAAGGTCGTGCTTCTCGTAGAGTTTCTCGCGTTCCTCCAGAGCCTTCCAGAGGGGCAAGTTGCCCATAATCACGGTATCGACGACGCGGAACTGGTCGAACGCGTACTGATCCTGGCGCAGGACACCGAGCTTCCTGGGCCGGACGACGGTGCCCTTTTGCGGCTCGAGCTCGCCCGACAACAGTTTCATGAAGGTGGACTTGCCCGAGCCGTTGGGACCGGTGAGTCCATAGCGGCGCAGGGGCTGGAACGTGGTTGCGACGTCCTCAAAGAGGATCTTGCCGCCGTAGCGCATACTGACATTGCTGACTGAGATCATTGCTGGTTTCTAGGGTCTCTACACAACTTGGGCTTCAAGAACTTCCGCGTGCGGTGTCGCTTACAAGGACGACCTGATCGGAGGGAAAAGCCGTGGCCCGACTCTTCCAGTCTAGCGTGAACAGGCGGTTCTGCGCCAGTCAGCCGTCGCGTCAGCAAACGAATGCTTATGGAACCGCGCGCGTTCCAATCTGTGTAAAGACTCCGCACAGAACTCAGCATGCGGACGAAGCTGAACCGCGCGCGCCGCTCTTCGCCCGGAAGTCACCAATCGGGTTTGGACTCTTTCGGCGACGCCACTTATTCAGGTTTCCATCGCCGTTAAAGATACAATCGCGTTCGATGGAACCTTTGGTCGCCAGCTTCGGCGAAATCATGTTGCGCCTCGCGCCTCCCGGTTTTGAACGGCTTCTCCAATCCCCTCAGTTCATCGCCACGTTCGGCGGTGGTGAGGCGAACGTGGCAGTCGCCATCGCCCAGTTCGGGGCGCGCAGCCGCTTCATCACGGTTGTGCCCGCCAATCCCATCGGCGATGCTTTCGTGGGTGAGATGCGCCGCTTCGGGGTTGACGCGGACCACATCCTGCGCGGCCCCGGCCGGTTTGGTGTGTACTACGTCGAGCCGGGAGCGAACCAGCGGCCCTCGAAGGTGGTCTACGATCGCGATTTCAGCGCCATCGCGCTGGCTGAGCCGGGCTCCATCGATTGGAAGAAGGCTCTCGCCGGCGTCAGCTGGTTCCACATCACGGGCATCACGCCGGCCCTTAGCGAAAACGCCGCTGCGCTGTCGCTGGAGGCCATGCGCGCTGCTAGAGAATTGGGCGCAACCGTCTCGCTCGACCTCAACTTTCGTAAGAACCTCTGGAATTGGGGCAAGAAGGCAGCTGAGGTGATGCCGAACCTGGCGCGTCTGGCCGACGTTTGCATCGCCAACGAAGAAGATTGCCAGAAGGCGCTCAACATTCATGTGGATGTCGACGTCGAATCCGGCAGCCTGGAACGCGAGAAGTACGCCGGGTTGGCGGAGCGGGTGGTCGCCGCGTTCCCCCATCTCAAGTTCCTCGCGATTACCCTGCGCGAATCTGTCAGCGCGTCCCACAACGGCTGGTCGGCTTGTCTCTACAACGGAAGAGAGTTCCGGCTCAGCCGCAAGTACGAAATCACCCATATCGTCGACCGGGTCGGAGGCGGGGATAGCTTTGCCGCCGGCTTGATCTACGGCCTTACGCAACGGCAGTCCGACCAGGGCGCCTTGGAGTTTGCGGTGGCCGCGAGCTGTCTGAAGCACTCCATCCCGGGGGATTTCAGCCGGTTCAGCGCTGCCGAGGTCAACGCGCTGGTGCGGGGCGGGGGATCCGGTCGAGTCCAACGTTGACCCTCAGGGTTTCCCTCGCCCTTGCAACTTGGCGGCGCTCGGACACGTCCAGTGACTTGGATCGCGCGCCCCTCGCTATAATCCCTTACAGGCTCCTCATTCATGCGGTTTTCTCTATTGGCCGGTGTTGTACTGATTCTGGGCGGTCTTTTCGCTTGGGCTCAAACCCAACCCACCCCTGCTCCCAAACCTCCCACTCCGGCCCCAAGTTCTTCTGATTCAAGTAGTTCCGGCACCTCTTCCGGTACCGTTACGATCCCCAGCCCGGATGTGCCCAAAGACCAGAAGGCGGACAAGCAGGCGCCGCCCATTCGTGTCGAGGTGAACGAAGTCATCGTGCCCATCACGGTCACCGACGATAAGGGCCGCTTCGTATCCGACCTCAATCAGGCCGATTTCCAGGTCTTCGAGGACAACAAACTACAGGACATCCGCTTCTTCACCCGGGAACGCAATCAACCCGTCGTGGTTGGTTTCCTGATTGATCTCAGCAACGCGAGCAAGGTTCATTGGAAGAATTATCAGGACGCGACCATCGAGCTGATCCAAAACCTGCTCACGAACGATGCGAAACACTCCGGGTATTTGATCTCCTACTCGAATGATGCCGAGTTGCAGGTGAACACGACATCCGATCCGGAGAAGCTGGTCGAAAAACTTCGCAAGATGAAGCCGGGCGGCGGCGCAGCATTGTACGACGCGGTCTACATGTCCTGCACCAACCGAAAGCTGGTACAGGGCGAGCCGATCGAGCCCCGGCGGGTGATCGTCATCATCGGCGATGGCCACGATTCCGCCAGCAAGCATTCGCTGGCCGAAGTCCTCGAGTTGGCCCAGCGCAATCTGGTGACCATCTATGGTGTCAGCACCACGGCTTTTGGCTTTACCGATCCATCTAGCGATAATCTGTCGAAGCTGGCGAACGAGACGGGCGGACGCGTGGTCTATCCGCTACAGGATGTGTACAAGGACACGGACGGCTGGCTCTCGCATCCTTCCGACGACGGTAACTATGCCCTGAAAGTGGGAACCGGCGCCTATGCCTCCGCGGTGGCGACGAACATGTTTCGCGCCGTTACCGACATTGCCGGCGAGGTCACCATGCAGTACATCATTCGCTACATTCCCACGAACGATTCCGCCAAAGCGTTTCGCAACGTGAAGATCGTGGTGAGCCTGGCGAACGTCAAGGTGCGGGCCCGCAAGGGCTACTACGGAGCTATGCCGTAAGCTGGGGCTTAGTACTCAAGATCAGAAGTTCGATCACGTATCGGCACACCGCTTGCTGACGCGCGCGGCTCGGAAAGGAGTTGTGACGTTGACGGGAGGGAGTGATAACAATTCGTGACCAAACTTCCGAAATCGCCCACTACGCCTCGGCTTAGGGTCGGTTCCACTCGACTTCGCTGAAACCAGACTATTGCCAATGCCCTCATTGACGATAAGCTGAGGGAAGTGCGTTTCTCGTCCATCTCCGAGCCTGTCGTCGACATCGCCGCCCACCGGCCTCGTCCGGGCGAGTACTGCGTGCTCGCGACGCACCTTCCCGGCCGGCGCCAGGAAGCGATCGGCGTCCTGCTGCTCGATCCTGAACACAACGCGCTCTACGTTCAGCTCCGCCGCGATTGGCGTTCCATCGCCAGCGGGGAAGACATCGAAGTGCTGGAAGAGCTCGAGAACGACATCGAAGTGAAAGCGCGCGAACTGGGCGGCGAAGCACTCCTCGCTCAATTGGAATCCGAAGCCTCCTGGACCGTGCAGCTGTCTGCACGGAACAGCGTCTCCGTCACCGATTTCGCACGAACGTTGCGGCGCCTCTATCGCGAGCACGTTCCCGCCACGGTGCAGCCGTTCCGCACGCACCTGCCTCTTTATTCGCTTGAAGTCGCCGCGGGACCCTTTCGCTCGAATGCGGATGAAATCTCTGCGGGGGACTGGCTCGAAACCCCGCCCGGGCTCGAGATCGACGAAAACATGTTTGTCGCCACCATCCGGGGCCGTTCCATGGAACCTCGAATCCCGGACGGCAGCCTGTGTGTGTTCCGCCGTAACGTGGTCGGTTCCCGAAACAACCGTCTCGTGCTGGTGCGGAACGCCGAGTTGGCCGACGAGAATCGTTTCACCGTGAAGCGCTATCACAGTGAGAAAGCCGCCCACGACGATTCCTTCGTCCACACCCGCATCTGGCTCGAGAGTCTCAATCCGGAGTTCCCGTCGTGGGATCTGGATCCGGATGAAGAAAAGCATCAGATCGTCGCCGAGTTTGTGCAGGTTATCGAATAAATACAAAGGCCCCGAGCCCGGATCAGTGCCCTCCGTGTTTCTTCTTTTTCCGGTCCCGCTTGGTTTCCGCTTCCACTACGGCGAACTGCAGCTTCTTTTCCACCGGATCCGCCCGGTCGAGCAACACCCGTACCGCATCACCGATCGAATACGTTTTGCGCGTCCGGTCGCCCACAATCTTGCGGACGTTTTCCTGAAAGTGGAAACGGTCTCCCTGCAGCGTATCGAGAGGAACCAGCCCCTCCACAAACAGGTTCTCAAGTTCCACGAAGAAGCCGAACTTGGTGATGCTGATGATCAACGCGTTGAACTCCTCACCCACGCGGTCTAGCATGAACTTGACCTTCTTCCACTCCACTAGTTCCCGTTCCGCGTCGGCCGCCCGGCGTTCCGTGAAGGAACAGTCTTCGCCCAGTTCCCGCAATACCGTCTCCTCCAGCAGGCCATGCTGGCGGTCGAGATAGTTCGTCAGAATGCGATGGACAATCAGGTCCGGGTAGCGGCGAATCGGCGAGGTGAAGTGCGTGTAACTGGGAGCGGCCAGGGCGAAATGGCCGGTGTTGACGTTGCTATAACGCGCCTGCTTTAACGATCGCAGCATCAGGTAGCTGAGGATTCGTTCCTCCGGCTTCCCAGCAATCCGCGCGATCAGCTTCTGATAATTGCGCGAGGAGATGCTGAAGTTTTCGTTCAGCAGCACCACATCGCGGCGTGTTTTGCGTCCATCCCGGTGGCGCTGCACCACTGCAAACCGTTTCACTGGCAGCGCGCCAATACCCAGTGAATACCCGAAGTGCGATGCAAGTTCCTCAAACTCACTGACCCGTTTCGGATCCGGCATCTCGTGAATCCGATACAGGCTGGGAACAGCGGCCTGTTCCAGATGCGACGCCACCGCCTCATTCGCCGCCAGCATGAACTCTTCGATCAGCCGGTGGGCGATGTTCCGCTCGGCGCGCGTCACCCCGGTCATCTGCCCGGCGATGTCCAGCTCGATGTTCGCTTCCGGCATGTCAAAATCGATCGAGCCGCGCTTGGACCGCTTGCGATTGAGGATCAGCGCCAGTTCCCGCATCAGTTCGAAGCGGTCCACCAGTTTCCGGTAGCGGTCGCGCATGCCGGGATCGCCTTCGAGCACGCGGAACACATCGGTATAGGTCATCCGTTCGGCGCTGCGAATCACGCCGCGGGTGAACTCCTGGGCAACCACATCGCCCTGCGGGTCGATCTCAAGCAACGCTGACAGAACCAGCCGCTCAACGCCGGGCCGCAACGAGCAGATATCGGTGGATAGCTCCACCGGCAGCATGGGCACGGCGCGGTCGGGGAAATAGACGCTGGTTCCCCGCAGTACGGCCTCCGTATCGATCGCTGAACCAGGCCGCACGTAATGGCTGACGTCGGCGATGTGCACTTGCAGAGCGAAGTTACCGTTTGACAGCCGCTCCACCCAAACTGCGTCGTCAAAGTCGCGGGCGGTCTCGCCGTCAATCGTCACGATGTCCAGGTTCCGGAAGTCGCGGCGGCGCGCCAGCTCGTCCGGTGGTACGGTTCCGTCAACCGCTCGGGCTTCGCGCAACACGTCGTCGGGAAACTCGTGCGGCAGATGATGCTTGCGGATGACGATCTCGACGTCCACGCCGAAGTCGTCCGGGAAGCCGAGTACTTCGATGACCCGGCCCACACCGTACGCGCCTTCTTCGGGGAATTCCAGCACCTCGACGTTCACCACCATGCCATCGAGATCCTCTACGCTCTTCACTTCGGCAACGGCTACGCCTACCCGGTCGCGGCTGGCTTGCCGAGCCGGAATCTCCATTCCCTCGGGAATCACCAGCCACTGTTGGATCCGGTCGTCGGAGGGGATCACGAAGTTGCCACGCTTCTTAATGCGGAACTCGCCGACCACGGTCGTGTGGGCGCGCTTCAGAATGCGAACTAACTCCCCATCCGCCCGGCCCTCGCGGCCCACTCGCGAGACGTGCACCAGGATGCGGTCGCCGTGCATCGCCTTCTCCGCTTCTTTTGGGGGAAGGAAGACATCGCCCTCAATTCCCTCCACCCTCTGATCGGGTATCAGGAACCCGTATCCGTCGCGATGTTGGGACAGGCGCCCGGTCATGTACTCGGGGCTGCTGCCGATGGCGACGAAATGGCCCGATCGAAGCTCAATCAGATAGCCTTTGTCCGACAGCCGCTCCAGGGCGTTTTCGAGTTCGCCGCGCTCTTCGCCGTGGGCGCGGAACTCCTTGAGGAGTTGTTTGTAGGTGGCCCGTCCGTGCGGCAGCGCGCGGATGTGTTCCAGGACCGTCGCCTCAGTGACATGCTTTGGCACAAACAGATTCTCTCACCTTCGGCGAAATCCATGAAGCTCAACGAGTCCTCGTTATCGTAAGCCCGTTGCGGGTATGCTGAGTTGCATGGAACTGAAGACCATCCGGCTGGCCATCCCCGAGAACGGCAACATTATCCTCGGACAGAGCCATTTCATCAAGACCGTGGAAGATATCTACGAAGCGATCGTGAACACATCCGCTCACATCAAGTTCGGCATCGCGTTCAACGAGGCGTCCGGCGACTGCCTCACGCGCTTGGACGGCAACGATTCGTCGCTCAAAGACAACGCGGTGGCGAACGCCACCGCGCTAGCGGCCGGCCACATCTTTGTGGTTGCCCTTCGCGATGGCTTCCCGATTAATGTCTTGCCCCGGATCCTTCAGGTTCCCGAAGTCGTGAACATCTTCTGCGCAACGGCGAATCCGGTAGAAGTCATTGTTGCGGAGACCGAACAGGGACGTGGCATTTTGGGCGTGATCGATGGCAGTTCGCCGCGGGGCGTCGAGACCGAAGCGCACGTCGCTGCAAGGATCGGCTTGCTCCAGCGCTTCGGGTATAAGCGGTAGCCTGTTCTGCGGGAGACCCTTCTTCCTAAAACGAGGTTTCACGCGGTAAGGCGGAGCCACCGCCGCTCCTTGGCGGCTCCCTGCCGTATTACTCTTGAAGGCACTCAGGATGGCCGCATCCGCACGTTATGTCCGCGGTCTTCGCCTCGCCTTCACAATACGTGCTGCAATACTTGCTACCCGGCTTCGCCCCGCAATGACAGCTCGGATGGGCGCATTTTTCTGATTTCTCTGTGTGCTGTTTAGACTCGATCGCCATATGTCACCTCATTTGGGGTGACTTAGTCGAAGCGCCAGTTGTTTCCACAATTCTTGGCGCGCAGCATAAGCAAAACTCCCTATCGCCCCTTCTCCGCGAGCGGCTGGCCGCTTCCACCTTTACGAGTAGGTTACGAACCCTTTATTCGAAATTTATGGTTTCCCACCTTTAATGCTCTTAGGCGGATGATTCGGTCGGCTTCTTAACCACCGGCATCCGGGCTGGGAGGCTCAATGTTCGGAGCAATAGTAATGACGGGGCTGTGCGCCGTGGGCATCGCATTCAATGCGCGGTTTCTGGTGGCGCTTTTGAGAGAACCTAAGGTTCCTCGGGTGGTCTATCGATTGCGCATGAAACTCGACTCTGGCGAAGCTGTTCTCCAGCCCTCCTCAGGACCTCCGTACCAGGCCACGCAGGTTTCTTCGCTGGCAGAGCGGTTCTGAAAGCTCAACCGGCTTCGCATTCCAGTTCGTCGACAATGTCCACCGCTGCGGCGTGACTCGGATCGAGCGATAGCACCTCATCCAGCTTCTGGCGCGCTTGTGCGGTCTGTCCCAGTCCCACCAGTGCCTGCGCTTCCAGGAACAGGGCCTGAATGCGGTTCCTCAAGCTTAAGTCCTCGTTGAACAAAAGCATGGCCGGCAGTGACGTGGCGAAGTAGTCAATCTTCGGCGGCTCCTGGGACAAGATCGCCGAGTATTCCAGGATCTCTTTACACAGCTCCGTGGCTTCTTCCTCCCGCCCCAACCGCCGCAGCGCCATTGCACTGTAGTACGTCATCTCGGAGATGGTTCGCGCACTCATCTGCTGGAAATCACCACGCGCTTCGGCGGCACGAGACCACCATTCGTTCGCACCACTCGAATCACCCCTCGCCATCGCGGCGCCGCCACACCAATAGTGGATGTTGCTCTGGTTGACGAGAAGATGTTTTGCCTCTCCCAGATTCCGAGGCGCCTCGAGCGCCGCCTCGAAATGTGCCAGTGCCTTTGTCGCATCGCCCGCTCGCAGCGCCTTTCGCCCCAAACCGAGCTGCGTGCGCACGTGCTGTCCCACGGCCAGCCCTTCGCCTCCCTCCCAGGGTTGAAACTTCCTTGCCGTGAGGATGGCGGCGGCTTCTTCATGCCGTCCCGCCTGGTTGAGCAGTGTTGCCAGTTCCACGGATAGGTCGTCCCGCCGGTTGACTAGTTCCGCATGGGATGTCAGTGCAGCCAGCCGCTTGTCTGGCGGTACGCCGGTTCGTTTCCAAAGCTGATCCCTTTCATACAAAATGCGCCCATCGGTTGGATCGCAGTCCCACGCTTTCTCAAACGCCTCCGCCGCTTGCGCCGCGCTCCCGCGCACATTGAAATACGCGATCCCCAGATTGCGCCGGACCGTGGCGAACGAACCATCGAGCTCTGCCGAGCGCTCCCAATACTCGATCGCTTCCGCGTGCCGGCGCCGGTCATAAAGCAGATTGCCAAGGTAGAACGGAGCCCGGGCATCTGTCTCGCTCGCCTGAATCGCCCGCTCTAATAGGACCAACTCCTCAAGGCGGCTCGGGAAGCAGTAATCGGGCTTGGCCCGCGCAGCTTCTTGCCGGTAATTTCGCGCCCCTTCGCAATCATTAGTCCGATCGCACAGATCAGCCAGTTCATACAGCACAATCGGGAGGCTGCCATCCTCGGCATGCAAATCAGCGGCTCTCAAAACACGCAATGCCTCGGGCCATAATCCGCATCGCCTGTAATCGATCGCCACATCCAACAGCAGCTGGTTGCCGGCCGCAGTGGCCTGCCCTGCCAAGTCCCGAGCCCAGGCATTTAACGGATCCAACGCGAGAGCACTTCTCAGTGCCTCCTCGGCCTTTTGCATACGTTCGAGCCGTCGGAGTGTAATCACCCGCAGGCACTCCGCGTTGCCCTGCTGGCTGTCATGGCGCAGCGACATCTCGAGATGTTCCAGAGCCTTCGGCCATTCGCCGCGCCGCGCGTCATCCTCGGCGAGTGCCAGGTAACCGGCCGCGCGCCACGCAAAGTTCCAGGTGGATTTATAGAACGCCGCATAGGCCTCCTGGAAACGCTCTTGATAGCGAAGCGCCAGCCCCAGGTTGTAATATGGCTCGCCATCATACGGATTCGCATTGCGCCGGGTCAGCCGCGCAATCGCTCTGCGAAAGTGAGATTCGCTCGCCGCAAACTCGCCTCGCCGCAGGCGCCATAACCCGAGCGCGTTATTTGAGCGGACGTCACCCAGATCTCGCTGTAGCGCCTCCTGCCAGTAGATCTCCGGTGGACGCGTCGCATGCCGATATTGATCGAGGTGCAACCCGGTGATGAAGAGTTCGTCGGCGGAAAAGATCTCCTCCGGTAACGGCGGTTCCGTGGCAGGCTCCGGCGCAACCGTTTCCTCGGGCGGGGCAGGGCAGTACGAAATCAATTGTCGGCCTTCGGCCTCTACCTCAAAGTTCAACTCGGATGACAACACGGAATTCGGAAGGCTCCACTCGCGCACCAGCGGGCGTCCCGGAGCCAGGTCGGCCAGTATCGCGAAGCTCTCCTGGCCGTGCTTCAGACAGACGGTCGCATTAGGGAATGGCCGCGTCACCGAGACGCCTACGCGAGCCGAGCCCTCGCTAATCTGCAAACTCACCGCGGCATCCAGGTTCGCGGCTTGCGGCGGTCCTATCTGCTGAATCGGATACCAGTATTGGCTGAAGGTCTTCGTCTCGCCCGGCGCAAGGAACGAGAAATCAGGCTGGTTGTCCGTGTAAGCACCAGCCATCAATTCGATATACGGTCCGCCGGAGTCCGTCAGGTTGCGATCCCAGGCGTAGCCGAATTCCTGATTGCCCCACGTCCATTGCTTTTTCCCCGGTGCGATATGGTGATTGGCCACATACACCACGCCCGCCTGGCGCTTATGATCGTAGCCGCCGCTGAAGTCTTGCTTCGACCCCAGCGCCATGTAGCTGGTCGGGACCGGGATATTGGCATACCAGCTCAGGTCGTTTGCCGCGTAACTTCCCTCCGGCACAAAGTGCACGGGGCGTTCGTCGGCCGGCACACCGTCCCGCGCGCGCCCGGCATAATCCACGCCATAATATGAGCCCGCGCACAACGGAAACATACTCATCGCTCGCCTGGCGTGGTCGGCGACATAGTGCACGTCCGGCGGGAAGAACGATTGGTACAGCTCATGCACCTCGGTCGCCACATTCGCCCACCACAGGAACGTTTGGACCAACGGAGTCCGGTTGTAGAGGCGTACCTTCACTTCCACGTACGCTCGGCCCGGATGCAGGCAAACGCCATGCATCCCCTTCATGCGGTTCATCGGCTCGTGATCGCTCGACCATATGGTCTGCGAGCCGTCGGCATGTCGCTCAATGAAGGTTTCAACCGGCATGAACGTTGCCGGCCGGTGATGTTGCGGCCAGTTGAATTCCACGCCGCCTGAAGCCCATGGTCCCGCCAGTCCAACCAGCGCCGGCTTGATGACGTTCTGGCGGTAAAAGAAGTTGTAGTGGTTGGTCTTGTTCAGCCCGACATGGATGCGCCCGCCGATTTCGGGCACAACCATCAGCCGGATATATTCGTTTTCAATGTGCAGGGCCTGCCAGGTGTGATCGCGCGCCTCAGTCGCGATGCGGTCGATGAACGGGAGCGGATACACGCATCCGCTGCTGCCCTGGTAGACCCGCTTCTCGAGGAACATCGGGTTTTTGTCGGGCCGGTGCGGCAGGTACGTCGGAATCGTAACCGCCTGCGCCCAGGCCTTCACCGTGCCCGTCTGTTCGGCCGGCGCCTCCGGCAGAGCAAAGGGCTTCACTTCTGTCACGCCTTCCACTCCCGCGTGTAGGCCGAGTCTCCTCCCGGCCGCAGCACGTCGAATTGAACGCGCAGCGGTTCTGCCGCCGAAAAGCTCAGCTTGAGCGCCGCCGTTTGGCCCGGCTCTAGCGCCGGAATGGGCACTTCCTTGCGCTCGATGGGGATCTCGCCGTACCCAAAATAGACCGCGCGCATTGTGTATCCCGCCAGCCGGTAGGCCGGGACGGTTTTGCGGCTGGTGACTGTCACCAGAAATTCTTTGGGGTGACCCTCTACTTTCAACGACTCAACCGGGCTCGACTCCACTCGCAGTACTTCGTAAGACGGCTTGCGGTTGCCATACACATCCACCACGCCGTGCACGCGCTGTTTCATCACGCCCAGGCCGCGATCGCCGATGTGCGTCCGGTAGTCGTTGTAGCAGAAGAAAATCAAACCGCCGATGTAGGGCTTTTCGCGGAACACCGCGTTGTGCGTCCGCAGTATCTCGATGCGTCGCTGGTCCCCTTCAGGCCGCTCCGCGGTGCAGGCGCAATAACCGTATTCGGAGATCACGATGGGCTTGTTCGGAATCTCCGCCGCAATCTGATCCAGGCTCTTCGAAAGCGTCGGCAGGTTGCCCTGATACCAGCTCTCGAAGTATTCGTTAAACTCCACAAAATCCATCAGCGCGGCGACATCCTTACGCGGTGTCTCGAGCAGCGAGTTCGAGGCATACGAACACATCCGGCTCGGATCCAGCTTCTTGGCCTCGGCCAGCATGTTCTTCGCAAAATCATAGGCCGGCGGATTCTGCCCGCCGATCTCATTGCACAGCCCCCAGCAAACGA
>JBAUOG010000855.1:0-1674 GCA_049579625.1 Bryobacteraceae bacterium | reverse complement strand
GCCGAGTTGCCTCGAGTCCGTCGAGTTCGGGCATCCGGATGTCCATCAGGATTACGGTCGGGTCAAACCGCGCGGCCTTGGCCATCGCCTCGAGCCCGTCTCTCGCCTCTGCCACCACATCGATGTCCTGTTCGCCCGAGAGCAGCATCCGGAAGCCGGCACGGACCATCGACTGGTCGTCGGCGATGAGGACACGAATCGTCACGACAGGTACCCGTTCAGCGGGAGGCGCGCGGCGAGGGTGAAGCCGCCGCCATTGGTGGTCGCGGTGGTCATCTCGCCGTTGGAGAGCTTGACGCGCTCGTGGATTCCGATGAGCCCGTGACCACGGTCATCGCTTTTGGCGGCGCCCTGGCCGTTATCGCTCACTTCGATCCGCAGCAGGTCTGAGGCATACCTGAGCGCGACGTCGGCTTGGGTCGCATGTGCGTGCCTGAGTGCGTTGGTGAGACCTTCCTGGACTATCCGGTAGGCCGAGATGTCGATCCCGCGGGGCAGGTCGGGGGGATTACCGTCGACGTGCAACCGCACCGGGAGTCCGGCCCGTCCGACGTCTCGCAGCAGCGCGTCAAGACGGTCGAGCCCTGGCTGTGGTCCGAGCTCGGCGCGTTCTCCGTCTTCACGCATCGCGTCCAGCAGGTGACGCATCTCCGCCAGCGCCGCGCGCCCGGCCTGCTCGACGCCCTTCAGCGCTTCGCGATCCTCGGACAGCACGGCTGGAAGCTTGTGCCTGACGGCTCCGACCTGGAGCACCATCACGCTGACGGCGTGGGCGACGATGTCGTGCAGCTCACGCGCGATCCGGGTCCGCTCTTCGGCCACCGCGATCCGTGTGGCCGTGTCCCGCTCCCGCTCGGCCTGGGTCGCACGTGACTCCGCCGCCTCGGCCTGCACGGCACGCTCGCGTACGGCAAAGCCTGCTACCCCGCTGATCGCGAACTCGAGCGGGACGAAGACGAGCTGGCTGGCTGAGTGTCCGGGGATGTTGTACACGACGGTCACCGAGCCGACGACGACGACCGCCAGGCCCAATGCCGCCCGGTGGACGTCGCGGAGGTTCCCGAGCAGGAACGCGTCCGCCATCCCGATGGGGAACAGGGCGTTGGCGTACGGGATCAGCAGCGGGTCGACGAACGAAATCCCCACGCCCAGCAGCCAGTACACCGCCGGACCCGCGAACGGAAAGCGCCGGCGCGCGAAGACCGCGAGCACCAGGATCGCGATCGCCGGAACGCAGAACCACAGCGTCGTCTCCGGGGCTCCGGGCGAGCCGCGTCCGAATACCACTTCAAGCATGGCCACGATGGCCAGGACCGCGACCAGCACGCCAAACCAGTAGCGGCGCGCGAGATCTCGGACTTGGCTCACACGTTGAACGTACGACACCCCCCTCATTTTCCGCCTCCTACCTGAGTAGGAGCACCGATCGTCGGCCGGTAGGAGCCGGACTCCAGCTTCCCGACGATGTGGATCCGGCGACCGGGCCGTACGTTCGCTTCATGTTCAATTCGACTCTCCTCACGCCCGAGGCTTCCGCCTCGGCTCCCGCGGTCGCTCTGCGCGATGTCCGCAAGGTCTATGGTCGGGGCGAAGGAGTGGTCGTTGCCCTCGACGGCGTCAGCGCCGCACTCCGCCCGGGGTCGTTCACCGCGATCATGGGGCCATCTGGCTCGG
>JBAUOG010000854.1:0-5943 GCA_049579625.1 Bryobacteraceae bacterium | reverse complement strand
GGGCCGCTTCGGTTACGGCTAAGCAACAGCCGAAACAACGACTCTTCAGAATCAGCAGGTTCCCCTATAGGAACCGGTGGCAAACGCTAAAATCAGCGAAAAGGAGTAAGTCGCTGTAATTTGAATAAGTTCCTATATAGGAACCGAGGTTGCTCCGCAGCAACCCAAGCTGGGGTGACGTGTCACCTCTTAACCCGGTGCAAAGCACCGTCAGCAATGCCCGGAGCGCCCAATCCCGGCGGATTGGGACGCACGAGACCGACACTCGCACGCACATGTCACGCTATTCCGCGGTGCCTGACTCGCAAGGTGTCGCACCCGGCAACACAACCTCCGCCACGATGTTTGCTTGGCCAGAATCGCACGAAGACATGCGCACAGACACCGGAAGACACGTTGTCTTGCGCTCAGCGGTGCGTACCAACACCTGCACAGAGGCAGAGATTTGCTCACCGGCGTCGTGCGGTTCGGCCGCCAGTGGCGCTCATTTGTGCATTAAGGAACGCGACAATCGGCCGGAATTCGCGCCGTTAGGAACGGTGGCGACGTCAACTGCGACACCGGGTCTCTCAAATCTAATGATCGTCCCCACTGACCCTTGCTAGCTGTCTCTCCCGTGCGAATCTGGAATGGACACCAGGGCTGGTTGAAAGGGCGCAACTCGCGGCCAGTTCCTAATTATAGGGTGCAGCTTTCACAGAAATGTCACGGAGCCCCAAGGCCTCAGTCATGGCGCAGATAGTGTGGTGACCTGTGAGAGGGCGTCCGCTGTAAACGTCATGAAATGGGCACAGGGAACCGGCTATGCGCTGAAAAGGGTGAGGCGTGTGTGTCCTCAATGACGCGGGGTTCCGCTGCAGTGGTCATCGCGGAGTCAGGGAGCATGCACTCCGGAGGCCACGATAGCCCCAGCGCCGGAGGTGGTCCGCTGCAAGGGCGCGAACCACTTCTTACGCAGTTAGGTGCGGGTCAGCCACCGGCGGTTGTGCACCGTCGAGGATGGCTGGTAACCCCGACGGGCAGCTCGGAACAGACCGCGGCTGCATACCCTGACGGCCGGGACCTACTGGCAGCCGGTTGTTTCCCTTCCCCTGTGGGCCGCAATAATTCGATCCTGGAATTCAGGCAGCCTTTGCCCACCGATATTCATGATGCAAGCCGCCCAGAATTGGCTCGGCGATCACTGCGGAAGACGAAAAGGGGCGCATAAAAGAGCGATCGCAAGCAGGCAAAGCCTTTTGAACGACGGCGGGAATCCTGGATCGAGGAAACGATGGGCCGGCCTTCGTTGTAATGCGAGATCCACTCGCGGAGGATTCGTCGCAAGTGGCGGTCACCGAACGGGATCACATAGTCCAGACATTCGCGACGGATTGTCCCGATCCGTCGTTCACAGTGAGCGTTGGCGTGCGCAGTCGACTACACACGATGAGCACTTGACAAGTGAGTGCTTCCGGGTGGCGCATCCGTATCATCCCCTCTTTGGGCGCGAGTTCCGGGTTGCGGACTATCGTCACAACTGGGGTGAGGACCACGTGTACTTTCACAATCCGCAGGGCGTTCTGACCTCGATTCCAACTCGCTGGACCAGCTTGTTTGGGCAAGATCCGTTCGTGGCGATGGCGGCCGGCCGTTCCTATTTCCGAGTTGGGGATCTGGTGGAACTGGCCCGTTTGATCGAGGGGCTGAAGTCATGATCAAGGGAACATCGTGTAAAGGAATTTACGCCGCGATTGGCAGGACAATTATGCCGCACTGGGAAGCATCAAGGCTTTTAAAAGTCTTGCCATGAACCAACTATTGTAGACTATCTGCAGGAATTTCGGGGTGGAAGGACTTGACGCCTCCCAATGTATGTATATAATTATATTTACACACTTTGACCCGTGCCCATCGAGAGGTGCCCATGCCCAGCAAGAACCGCAAACCAGACCAAAGCAAGCGCGAGGCTCTCCGGCAACAGGGCACACTGAACTCGCGCCCGGAGGATGTGACTCACCCGCTGTTCCAAGCCAGCGAGTTTTTCGATTCTCGCGATCTCGTCCAGGTCAAGTACGAGATGCTGCGCCAAGTACGGGTCGAGGGCGAGCCGGTGAGCCAATCGGCAACTGCCTTCGGTTTCTCTCGGCCCTCGTTTTATCAGGCGCAGTCGACGTTCGATCGGGAGGGATTGTCGGGGTTGGTTCCGCGCAAGCGAGGCCCGCGGCACGCCCACAAGCTGGCACCGGAAGTGATGGAGTTTGTCGTCGAGACTCGTATCGCCAACCCTTCCCTACGCCTCGAGGAACTGGGCCGGCTGATCGAGGAGAGATTCGCGTTGCGTGTGCATCCGCGAAGTATCGAACGCAGACTGCTGCTGCACCAAAAAAAACGACCATGACGGAATCTGTTCCGCTGGCGACGGTGATCCCCGACGCCGGTGTTGTAGACCGCTACGAGGAACTACGAAGGCAACACGGGTTGACCCCGTGTGGCAGAACCGGTGGAGGACTTGGGTTGGGCCTGTTTCTTCGACAGGGGATGAAGGGGTGGATGGACGGTTGGTCTCGCTGCGTAGCGGCGGGGCCGGCGAAAGCGCCAGACAGGTCCAAGCCGGGAGAAGGGATTGTCCCCTGGGATCTGCGCGGTGAGGTGGCGGCGATTCTGGCAGGCATGGCCTTGAGCATTGGCCAGCAGAGGAGAGTATGATCTCGGACAATCATCAGAAAGTGACCGCTAGCCACCTGAAGCGGGACGCCTATCTATACATCCGGCAGTCCACGATCCGGCAGGTTTTCGAAAACACGGAAAGCACCAAGCGCCAGTACGCATTACGGGAACGCGCCGTGGCCCTCGGCTGGCCGCCGGACAGGATCGTTGTCATCGATACTGATTTGGGCCAATCGGGAGTTTCGGCGGCAGATCGCGAGGGTTTTCAAAGGCTGGTCACCGAGGTCAGCCTGGGCCGTGCCGGAATCGTGCTGGGATTGGAGGTTTCGCGCTTGGCGCGGAACTCCACGGACTGGCACCGGCTGCTGGAGATCTGTGCGCTGACCAATACCCTCATCCTGGATGAAGATGGGGTCTATGATCCGGCCCACTTTAACGACCGCCTGCTGCTGGGTCTGAATAGACCTGATTCACAAAGCACCTATTGTTTAACTTTCCCGTGGTTACTGCCGTCCGGTAACGCCTTAGTCGCAGAGCCGGGTTGCCCTCTACCGGGGGCGACTCCGTCTCGGCGGCATATGTAGCAGATTGTTTGATGTGTAAAGGGACGTCCGAAAGCCGTGCGGAAGCCTTCTTTGTTGAGCTGTTCCGCTATCTCCGTGTAGCTGGATTTGCCGGCCAGACTATGGATTCGCGCAACGGCCTCTGCCGACGTTTTTAGCGACCATTCCCCTTGTACAGGACGCTTCACGTTGAGCCCGGTGACCACACCAGAGCGCCACTGAATTTGCACTTCGATCTGACCAGGAACGCTGATGCCATCAAGCTGCACGGATTCTATCGCCATGCGCAGGAGCCGTTTTCGGTCCTGGCTGGTGGTTGTCTCCGCATTCCAGATCGCCGGCAGGTCGGAAGACAAGTGGGTGATGGCTGCTCGCTCTTCCGGGGAGAGTTGCCACTGGACCTCCTGTTCTGTTCGAGCAAAAGCTTTTTCCAACTCGAATGCACGCTCTAGCTTTTCGTTCCACCGGCGCTCCAGCTCAGCGGCTACCAACCGATTCGCCGGATCGACAGCATCATATTGCCGTTCCGCCAGTCTGGCCTCATAGCGTGCTTGTTCTACCTGCATCTGTTGCTGGCGCCGTTTCTCCGCCAGGCCCTCCTCGATCTGACCCATTACTCGCGTTGCCACTTGCAGGCTCATAGGCGATGCGGCTTCTAAGAATGTTGCCGCTACGGCGGCGTCAACAGGACGAGATGTCATTGTCTGGCATACCTTGGTGTCACCGTACTGGTAACCTCGTTGGCAAATGTAGCTGGACGATCTCCGTTCTGTGAGAGCGTGATGCTGCACACCCATCTTCTGGCCGCAGATACCACAGACGGCTATTCCTTGTAATAAAGCATTCCCTTCCCGCTCTACGCCCCGACCGCCCTCGCGGTTCCAGTTTTGCCGTAAGCGCTCCTGGTTTTTCACAAATTCTCCCCATTCCAGGTACGACGGATGATGGTTCAGTAAGTTCACCGGCCATTGTGCCACGGAAAGGAGATGAGGCAAGACTTTGCCGCTTTTCGAGGAGCGTCGTGATCCTGAATAATCCCAGCGTCCGAACACGTAGGCTCCAGCGTAGGCTGGGTTGTGCAAAATTCGAACCACTGCGCTCAGTGTAGGCGCTTTCCAGATGAGCGAGCCATATCCCTCTCTTCGGACGTCGAGTGTTGGTAAGTCTAATCCTTGTTGCCTTAGATCGCGAACGACCATGCGAGCCACCGCATGTCGGCGGAATAATTCGAACAGATAGCTGAGGCGCTCCCGCACCTGGGTATTCGGGTCCAACTCCCAACTGCCAGCGTTGCCCCGCACATAACCTACCGGCAACGGAAACTGCAAGAGGCCTTTGCGCGCCTTGTTCCAGCGCCCCTCGTATAAGCGAGTGCGTAAAGTGAATAGTTCCGCTTCCGAAATAGTTCCTTTTACCCCAAGTAACAGACGGTCATTCGGATCGCGGGGACTGTACACCGCCGCCTCGTCGCCAATCAGTGTGCCGCTGAGCCCGCAGATCTCAATCAATCGATACCAATCGCTATTATTCCGCGCCAGCCGGGACGCTTCCAACATCAGCACCAGACCGACCTTTCCCATTCCTACTTCGGAGACCAGGCGCTGGAATCCAGTACGATGAACCGATGTGCTGCCGGAGCGTCCCTGATCTTCATCAATGATTTCCACTCGGCCCGGGGTCCAACCCAACTCAATCGCCCGTTCTCGAAGATGGTACTGGCGTTCCGTGCTTTCCCGATGCTCGAGCACCTGATGCGCCGTCGATTGCCGAACATAGACGTAAGCCATTCGCTCCTGATGTGTGCTCTGAATCTTTGCTGAACTCATGAGGACCCTCCCCCTAATACAGGTCTCTGAACATGGCGCCGCGCCATTTCCACCAGGAGTGTTTCTAATGACTCGCCGCCCGTTCCACAGCGGGCCACCTCATTCGACATTTGCGTGGCTGTCGGTCGATCGACTGTATTCCGCTTTGGCGAAGAACCATTGCCCTTGCTCAACTCCCATCCCGGCTGGAGCCGGGCTCGTATCTTCCGCAGCACCAAACCTGCATAAAACCCTCCGGGTCTGGCAAATCGATAAACGGAAGTGGAAGGAAAATCTCAGTCTCTGGCGGAACTATGGGGTCTGGGCAAGAAGCATGCAGCGGAACTGCAGCATTCTGAGACTGGACAAGACAGGGACGACGTACGCTCCGTCTCGCAAGAGAGCCGTGCGAAGTCGCAGTCCTCGAATGCTCCCCTGATCGCAGAACTCCCAGCGCGGGATTTTGCCGTTGTCCCATTGGCAAATTCACACTCATTTGCCTTTGGCGCAGTTGGAAAGTTTTTGGTATCCAGTAAAACCGCGCCTTGATACCAACAAGCTCTATCTTCTTGAGATATATAATAAACCATTTCATGGCTAAAACGTTTTATCTCTGCCCGCTCCTCAGCTTGCTCTCGCGAACAAAATGTAGAAGGTCTCGCAGCGCTGCAGCCGACAAAAGAGCTGTATCGTGCGAGGTCGAGTCATCGTCTATTGTTGCTTTCGGCAGATCCGTCCAATCCCAGCGAAGCGATATCATGCGACCACTGTTCAGCCGCACCAATATCCACGGCGATTGTTGACGCCAAAACACTCTACACACCCGTCCTGATTCCCCGCATTGAGCACATTCTTCGGCAAGAATCCTGAGAGCACATCCGCGAAGTGCAACATACGGTGTTGTCTGTTTGGGGCTTAAAGGGCAC
>JBAUOG010000853.1:0-1687 GCA_049579625.1 Bryobacteraceae bacterium | reverse complement strand
AGTAGGACAGACGTTTTCGTCTGTCACTGGAGTTTGGACATTTTCGATTGACAAGAACTTTGTGAAATGTTTCACTTATAGTAGTGAAACACAAGGACGCCATACGCCGGCGCGACAAACTGGCCTCCAGCCTTCCAACTGCCGAGTTGCTCCGTGGCTCTCTATTGCAACGCACAATCCGACATAAATCGGGATGTCCGAAGTGCGAACGTGGCGAGGGCCACCCGATGCTGGTCCTGGCCGTCAGCGAACCGGGCGGCAAAGTCCGTCAGATCAGCCTGCGCCCGGAACAGAAGCTGGTGGTTGAACAGTGGATCGCCAACTATCATCGCCTGAAGAGTCAGATCGAAGAAATCTGCGAGTTGAATCAGACGTTATTGCGGCCGGAGCCATGAGGTTTTTTTGCGTTCAATATGTTTCACATGGAAAGATGAAACATGCGACCTGTCTTACTCAATGCCTTGCTCACCATCCTGCGGGCCTGGACCCCTGCCTTCTCCCAGAAGCGCTCAGCGGAACGGGCCGTCGATCAGGCCCTCGGCTCCTTGTTGTCGCTGGGTCGCCGCACCCTATCTCGCGCCCTCTGGGCACTGGGCCGCCAGCATCAGGATTGGAGCGCGGACTACAAGTTGCACAGCCGCGCCAACTGGAAAGCGCAGGATCTGTTCCAGCCCATCTTGGAACAAGCCTCCCGTTTCTGCGACGATTCCCTATTGGTGGTGGCCCTGGACGACACGCGCATCCGCAAAACCGGCCGCAAGATCCTCTCCGCGTTCTATCAGCGCGATCCGCTGTCTCCCAAGTTCCGCTTCAATCTGATGTGGGGACTGCGCTTTCTGCATTGTTCTCTGCTCGTGCCGCTGTACCGCTCCAATGCCGAGGCGCCGCCGCGCTCTCTGCCTGTGCGTTTTCTGGAAGTCCCCGCAATCAAGAAACCCGGCAAAAAGGCTTCTGCGGTGGAACTTGAGGCGTATCAACAAGCGGTCAAAGAATGCAACCTCTCGCGTCGCAGTATCGACTTGTTGAAAGAGCTTCGTCAATCGGCCGACAACGCCGATCTCCGCTCACGCACCATTCTGGCCGTGGGCGACGCCGGGTTCTGCAACCGCACCCTATTCCGGCAGCCTCTGGACCGCATCGACCTGCTGTCCCGCGCTCGACGCGATTGTCGCCTCTGCCTCGCCGCGGAAACCGGCGGCCGTCGCTTCTATTCCACCGAGCAATTCACGCCCGACCAGATCCGCCTGAGGGAATCGCTGCCCTGGCAAAAAGCCCGGATCTTCCATGGCGGACAATGGCGCGATGTACGGTACAAAGAGATCAGTTCGGTTTATTGGCGCACCGGTGGCGCCAAGCGGCCGCTGCGCCTGTTCGTCGTAGCGCCCGTACCTTATGCCAGCGGCAAAGGCCAGCGCAAGTATTATCGGGAGCCTGCCTATCTGCTCACCACCGATCTCATACGCCCTGGTGCCGTTCTGTTACAGGCTTACTTCGACCGTTGGCAAATCGAGGTCAATCATCGCGAGATCAAGGACACCCTTGGGATCGGACAGGCGCAGTTGCGCCACTCGCGCTCGGTGCCCCGCCAGCCGGCGATGTTGGTAGCCGCATATAGCGCATTGCTTCTGGCGGGCATCCAGGTGTTCGGCGACACTCGTCCGGAAGGAGTCTTCCCAGCGCTGCCCAA
>JBAUOG010000852.1:0-4581 GCA_049579625.1 Bryobacteraceae bacterium | reverse complement strand
ATACACGGCGCATGGGTTGACGTCGCTGGTAGACGTGAACCCGTTCATTATCGGCGCGGGCTACCGGCTCTACAACACTCCGGACACGTCCACATACAGCTACCTGGAAGAGTTCAAGAATGTATCCAATGCCAGCTACAACGGATTTGAGACAAACCTGACCAAGCGGATTTCTTCCGGTGAGAACCCCTGGCTGGCTGGTACCTTTTTTACCCTGGCGTACACCTACTCGCACGAAATTGACAATGCGTCAGGTTTCCGCCAGCGCAATTCCACCGTTCCGTATTACAACCCCAACTACTTCCGAGGGTCCGGGGATACTGATCTGCGGAACGTCGTCGCCTTCTCAGGCGGATGGCAGCTGCCGTTCGACCAACTCTGGAAGAGTGGACCGAAATTGCTGACGAAGGGTTGGGCCCTCTACCCGATCATCAGCTACCAATCCGGCTTTCCGCTTGACGTGTTCGCCAATTACAATACGACCCGCAGCGACCCTGGGCCTTCAGGGGCCGGAGATGCTGGACTGGTGCGTGCCAATCTGGTTGGCTCCAAGGTCACGACCTACAACATCAGTCAGTTCCAAAGCATCAACGGAAATCCCGGAAACTATTATTTCAGTCCGAACAACTTCTCCATCCCTGCCTCCGACCCGAACAACCTGACCTACGGCAGTTTCCCGCGAAACGGGCTGCGTGGACCCAGCTTCTTCAATGTCAATATGAGCATCGCGAAGCAGTTCTACATTGGGGAGCGCTTCAACCTCGAGTTCCGGGCGGACATGTTCAACATGTTCAACAATGTCCAGTTCCAATCTCCTGACCTAACCATCACCGATCCAACCTTCGGCCAGGTGTCGACAACTTACGATCCGCGCATTATTCAGCTGGCTTTGCACCTGAAGTTCTAGCGCGACGCTGCTTCTCCAGCAACCGCGACCGGCTTTCACACAGGCCCGGCCCCCGTTTTTTCTGTAGCTCACTGATTCTAAGAAGTTAAATGACTATCGAGGAGGTGACTGGTCAGGTTCGAGGTCCGTCGTGTTGACAACAAATTCACCGAACCCCTATACTTAGAGAGTTTGGCGAGTTGATTCTTCTGCTCCCGTACGTCCGCGGTCTTTCGCGGTGACCCGGGAGTCAGGCCCCGCTGTCGGGCTGGTACGCCACGCTGGAATGTTCCCCAGTAGGTTACGCCTCACCTGGTATGGGCCCTGTCCGAAGGTAATACCCTCGCAGTTTGAAGTCGGTGACTAAACTATACCGGCTTTCTTGGCAGTAACTCTAAGCAGCCTAACCAGCTTATTCGTTCAGGATCGAGTTGGTCTGGCCTGTGATTATGCCCGAAAAGGGCACACAAAGATTTTGGAAAGAACCGCTCCTTCGTGGGCGGGCTCGTCGCGTCTGCTCAAAAAGCGTGCGGCGAGGCGACAGTCTCAGAGAGGAAACACGTGCCGACGTTTAATCAACTCGTGCGCAAGGGCCGCCGGCCCACCCGTTATAAGACGGCCAGTCCGGCCCTGCAAGCCTGCCCGCAGCGCCGCGGGGTGTGTACCCGCGTGTACACCACCACGCCGAAGAAGCCGAACTCCGCTTTGCGGAAAGTGGCTCGCGTTCGCCTGACCAATGGAATTGAAGTCACTACTTATATTCCAGGCGTTGGCCACAACCTGCAGGAGCACTCCATTGTGCTGATCCGCGGCGGCCGCGTCAAGGATTTGCCCGGTGTTCGCTATCACATTGTGCGCGGAACGCTCGACACCGCCGGTGTTGCCAACCGGAAGCAGAGCCGCTCCAAGTATGGAGCGAAACGCCCCAAGGGTGGCGCCACAGCGGCCGCCAAGCCGAAAAAGTAAGGGAATTAGGGAGAAAGACGAATGCCCCGCCGTAGACGACCTGAGCCTCGTGAAGTGATTCCCGATCCGTTGTACAACTCCACGCTTGTCGAGAAGTTCGTGAACTCGATGATGTGGGACGGGAAGAAGCAGACCTCGCAGCAGATTTTTTACACTGCGATGGACAAAATCCGTGACCGCTCCGGCGACGATCCGCTGAAGCTCTTCAAGAAGGCAGTTGAGAACGTAAAGCCGCTGCTCGAAGTGAAGACCCGCCGGGTGGGCGGCGCCAACTATCAGGTTCCGGTGGAAGTGGCGCAGAATCGCCGCGTCAGTCTGGCGCTGCGCTGGTTGATTACCAACGCCCGTTCGCGCCCGGAGAAGAGCATGGCTGAGAAGCTCGCGAACGAATTGAATGACGCCGCCAACATGCGCGGTGGCGCTGTGAAAATGAAAGATGATGTGCACCGTATGGCCGAAGCAAACAAGGCCTTCGCGCACTATCGCTGGTAACTGTTTGTTTCTGTACCTGGGTTAAGACTATGGCTCGCACTGTACCGCTCGACAAAATGAGAAATATCGGCATCATGGCCCACATCGATGCCGGTAAGACCACTACGACTGAGCGCATCCTGTACTACACCGGACGTACCCACAAAATCGGTGAAGTGCATGAAGGCACGGCGACCATGGACTGGATGGCGCAGGAACAGGAACGCGGCATCACCATTACGTCGGCGGCAACCACCTGCCAGTGGCGCGACATCACCATCAACATTATCGATACGCCGGGCCACGTCGATTTCACCGCGGAAGTAGAACGAAGTCTGCGCGTCCTCGACGGCGCTTGTGCCGTGTTTGATGCCGTTGCCGGCGTGCAGCCGCAAACGGAAACCGTCTGGCGTCAGGCCGACAAGTACAAAGTTCCCCGCATTTGTTTCATTAATAAGATGGACCGCGCGGGCGCGGATTTCTTCTATTCGGTTCAGACCATCGTCGACCGTCTCAGCGCTCGTCCTGTTCCAATTCAGATTCCGGTTGGCGCGGAAGACCAGTTCAAGGGTGTAGTCGACCTCGTCACCATGAAGGCGCGCCTGTGGCACGACGAGACGCTGGGTGCGCAATTCGACGATGTCGAAATTCCAGCCGAACTGCTCGACAAGGCGCGCGAGTATCGCGAGTTACTGGTCGAAGCAGTCTCCGAAAGCGACGACGCTTTGTTTGAAAAGTTCGTCGAAGGAAAGCCGATCACTGAGAAGGAACTGGCGGCAGGTATCCGCAAAGCCACCCTTCTGCAGAAGATCTTCCCGGTCATTTGTGGTTCGTCCTTTAAGAACAAGGGCGTGCAGAATCTCCTCGACGCAGTCTGCGACTACTTACCGTCGCCGCTGGATGTGCCGCCTATACAAGCCATTTCGGTCGACAACCCTGAAGAAACCCTCGAGCGGCACGCCGACGACAGCCAGCCTTTCTCCGCGCTGATCTTCAAGATCATGACGGACCCGTTCGTTGGCCAGCTCTGCTTCCTGCGAGTCTATTCGGGCAAACTAAACACCGGCGACACGATTCTCAACGCCAGCAGAAATAAGCGCGAACGCATTGGCCGTCTGGTCAAGATGCACGCCAACAAGCGTGAAGAAATCACGGAAGTTTTGGCCGGTGACATTTGCGCCGCTGTCGGTCTGAAGCAGGTCGCGACGGGTGACACAATTTGCGACGAGAAATCGCCCGTGTTGCTTGAGTCGATCGACTTCCCGACCCCGGTTATCCAGCTCGCGATTGAGCCGAAGACCAAGGCCGATCAGGAAAAGATGGGCCTGGCGATCAACAAGCTCGCCACGGAAGATCCCACCCTCAAGGTGAACACCGACCCCGAAACCGGACAGACCATTCTGGCGGGCATGGGCGAGTTGCACCTCGAGATCATCGTTGACCGCATGAAGCGCGAGTTCAACGTGGAAGCGAATGTGGGCAAACCACAGGTCGCCTACCGCGAAACGATTCGCCAGCAGGCGGAATACGATTACACGCATAAAAAGCAAACCGGTGGCAGCGGTCAATACGCGCGCGTCAAGCTGCGCGTTGAGCCCAACCACGAAGCCGACTTCACGTTTGAGGACGCGATCCGCGGTGGCAACATTCCGAAGGAATTCATCCCCGCCATTCAGAAGGGTGTCGTCGAGTCGCTGGAGCGCGGCGTTCTGGCGGGATACCCGCTGAACAACATCAAGGTCACGGTTTTCGATGGCGCCTATCACGAAGTCGACTCTTCGGAAATGGCGTTTAAGATTTGCGCCTCCATCTGCTTCAAGGAAGCCTGTCATAAGGCCAAGCCGGTGTTGTTGGAGCCGGTGATGCGCATCGAAGTCACGGTGCCTGAAGATCATATGGGTCCGGTGAACGGCGACTTGGTTTCACGCCGCGGCCGGCTCGAAGGAACCGAGATTGCCGGTGGCACGCACATCATCAAGGCGATGGTGCCACTGTCGGAAATGTTTGGCTATGCGACGGATTTGCGTTCCAAGACGCAAGGCCGCGGTAGCTTTACCATGCACTTCGGTCAGTACGAAGAAGTGCCCAGAAATATTGCGGAAGAGATTATTAATCGCGGCCGCGGTGGCGTTGCCACAAGGTAAGTAGGACTCTGAACGGAAGGTAGACGATGGCGAAAGAGAAATTTGATCGCAGCAAGCCGCACATAAACATCGGGACGATCGGACACATCGATCACGGGAAGACGACGTTGACGG
>JBAUOG010000851.1:0-24861 GCA_049579625.1 Bryobacteraceae bacterium | reverse complement strand
GCCGAGTTGTACCGCGACAAGGCGCAATATGGCAAGGCAGAGCCTCTATTCCGAAAGCTGGTGGACGTCCGCCGCAGGATCGACGGCAACCAGAGCGCGGCCTACGCGCTCACCCTAAGCAATTTCGGCGAGTGCCTCTACAACGACAGTAAAGACGCGGAGGCGGAGCCGATGTTACGCGAGGCCTTGGCCATCTACAAGCAGCATGGACCGGACGAGGGGACGGCGGTTCGAGACTATCTCGCGCTGGTACTGGAACGCAAGGGAAACTTTCAAGAAGCAGCGCAGCTGCTTCGCGAAAGCGCCGAGATCAACCTCCGGACGCTGGGGCCGAATCACCCGGATTACGCCATCAGCCTGCATAATCTGGCGAGCGACTTGATTGATCTGGGGGATCTGGATGGGGCCGAGGCGAAGCTGCGTGAGGCACTCGCTGCCACCGAACGATCGTTCGGCAAGACCCATCCACAAATGACCTATAGCCTGAATAACCTTGCTTACGTGCTGATTGAGAAGGGACAAGCTCCGGCCGCAGCGCCCTACCTTGAGCAGGCGTTGGAGATTAGCTTGGCGCACAATGGACCCAATCATCCGCGGACGGCCGGTTATCGTTCGAACCTCGCCCGGGTGTTGCTCGCCGAAGGCAAGTATGACGCTGCCGAGAAGGGCTTTCGTGATGCTCTTGCCATCATGACTGCCGCACATGCGAACAACACATGGCCGGCGGCGCAGATGACCGCCTATCTGGGCTTGGTCTGCTTCGACCGTGGACAGTATGCCGAGGCTGAGAAGTTTGCGCGCCACGCGATGGATATTCGAAAGAAACTGGGAGGAGAACAGTCGCCGGCATACGCATCGTCTCTGGTCGAGATTGCACAGGATCGGCTGTTCCAGCACGATCCCGCCGCAGCCGAGCCGTTGTTGAGGAAGGCGGTTGAGATCCGCCGCAACAAATACTCAGCACATCACCCGGACACGGTCGCGGCGGAGGTGCGGCTGGGCGAGGCGCTCCTCGCCGAGAAGAAGTACGCCGAGGCAGAGCCGATTCTGCAAGAAGCAGCTGTCGCGGCGCAGGCGGGGCCCTACGCACCGTTGCCCTGGGAAGTGGCGGAGGCACAGAACGCTCTCGGCGCCTGTCTGATTGAGACCGGCCACCCCAGGGACGGCGAGGCGTTGCTCAAGCAGAGCCAAGAGGGCGTGATGAAACATCCTCGACCCGCACTCCGACGACAGGCGACTGTGTTGGTGAGTGAGTTCCGGCCGGTCGCGGTGGCGCACAACTAAGCGCTACTGTAATCTCTCTTAGCGAGTCTCGGATGATAGGTTCAGCCGTATGGAGTTGGTTCTTGGTATACAGATCGTGGAATTAATGTCTCCCCGCATTCGATGTCAGGGCAGCCATCTTCGATCATGTATCGGGGCTAGCCAAGGCTCCACTCCGCCGGCATATACCTCTCTAGAAGGAGTCTACAGAAGAAACGCTCGCCATCACAACCGTCACCATAGGAATTCTTTTAGTTAGGGGTGCAGCGGCCCTGTTGTCCGCTTGCTGACGAGTCTGTATGAAAACTCCAGCACTGAACCGCGCGCGTCAGCAAGCGGATACGCGACAACCGTCAGTTTGAAGGGCCCACCAGGCTAGTGTCCCATTGAGATGCCGCCGGCCTTGACCTTCTTCATCATGAACACCAGCGGTATCATCGCGCCGAAAACGATCGCCAGTATGTAGAAGCAATCGATGTAAGCCAAGACGCTGGCCTGGCGCAGGATACTGTTCATGACAACGCCGTAGGCCTGATTCGCAGCGTTCCCGGCGGCGGCGCCATGCCGCATCAATGAGTTCTGAGCACCCTGGATCGCATGGTTGAACGCCGGGTTCAAGGTGGACATGCCCTCAGACAGCCGTGCCTGATGGTACTGAGTGCGCCGGGTCAGAATAGATGTCACCATGGAGATCCCGACGCTGCCGCCGACGTTTCGCATTAGATTAATGAGGCCGGAGGCCTGATTATTCTTGTTGCGCGGCACGAAGGCATATGCGGCCGTATTGATAGGAACGAACAGGAAGGCCAGTCCGGCAGACTGGTAGCAGCGCGCAATGATCGCCGTGCGCTGACTCATGTCTGTGTTGAACGTGGTCATGTGCCATAACGCCAGCGAAGTGATGATCAAGCCGACCATTATGAGCCACCGCGCCTCCACTTTGGCTTTGCCAAGCAGCAAGCCAACGAACGGAAGCATCAGCATCACCTGGAATCCTCCAGGAGATATCGCAAGACCCGCCTCGGTCGCCGAGTAGCCCATCACCAGCTGCAGGTACTGGGGAATCAACACAGTGCTGCCCAGCAGAACCACGCCCACCATGAACATGAAGAAGGCCGAGATGGAGAAGTTCCTCTCTTTGAGCAGGTGCAGTTCCACCACCGGATCCTTCACGCGAAGCTCCCACCAAATGGCCAGCGCCAAGCCCACCGCCGCAATCGCCGCGCTGATCTGAATGAGGTGCGAGGCGAACCAGTCTTCGCGATCGCCCTTATCGAGCATGATCTGCAGGAAGCCGAGACCGAGCGCTATGAAGATGATGCCCCAATAGTCGACGCGCAAACCAGTCTTCAGTTTCTGTGCGCGCTCCTTACAGAAATAAGGCGGGTCCTGCACCATGAAGCTGGTGAGAAACAGCGACAGGATCCCGACCGGTATGTTGATGAAGAAGATCCAGCGCCAGTCGAAGTTATCGGTGATCCAGCCGCCGAGGGTCGGGCCGACGGCCGGCGCCGTGACCACCGCGATTCCGTAAATGGCGAAGGCCATGCCTCGCTGTTGGGGTGGAAATGTGTCGGCCAGGATGGCCTGCTCGCTGGGCTGCAGGCCGCCTCCACCCACACCCTGCAGAACGCGGAACAGAACCAACATGCCGAGCGATGGGGCAATGCCACATAAGAAGGAGCTCACCGTGAACACCAGCACGCAGGTCATGTAGAAGTTCCTGCGGCCGATCAGCATGGAGAGCCAGCCGCTGAGGGGGAGGATGATGGCGTTTGAAACCAGGTAAGAAGTCAGGACCCAGGTGGCTTCGTCCTGGCTGGCGGAGAGGTTGCCGGCGATGTGCGGCAACGCGACATTGGCGATGCTCGTGTCGAGCACTTCCATGAAGCTGGCGAGTGTGACGGTGAGTGCGATCAGCCATGGGTTGTAGCGTGGCTTCCAGATCGCCTGCTCTTCCCGGGGGAGACGAACGGCGTCCATCGTGGCCGTGTTAGTCGCCATGGAAGACACTCCTCCAGTTACTGTTCATGAAGCGTCTCGCCACCTTGTTTGCTACTTTGAGTCCGGCCCGCTGTTCAACAGAACGACCGGCACCACGGACATTCCCGGACGCAGCAAGTGGTCTTGATTCTGACCCTTGTCGAGCACAATCTTCACCGGTACACGCTGGACAACCTTGACATAGTTTCCGGTAGCATTCTCCGGAGGCAGCAGGCTCGAACGGGCGCCTGAAAGGGCCGCAATGCTGTCGACGACGCCTTGATATTTTCGGCCGCCGAAAGCATCTACTTCGATTTCCACTTTCTGGCCAATGCGAATTCTCTTGAGCTGCGTTTCCTTGTAGTTTGCCGTCACCCAAACGTCGTCAAGCGGCACCAGGGTCATCAATTGTTCACCCGGCTGCACACGCTGCCCGACCTCGACCGATTTCTTGGTGACGAGGCCGGCCACGGGGGCAGTGATGATGGTGTACTGGATGTTCAGTTTGGCTTGATCCACCGCTGCCTGCCGCTCCAGAACTTTAGCCTCGTTGGACTTGTAGCGGGCTTCAATGGCGGCAATCTGTTTGGGGGCGCTCTGCTGGCTCTGCTGTTCCGTGACCAAGGCGGAGTTCAGGCGCGCTTTGGCCTGTTCAAGAGAAGCCAGCGCAACGTCGACATTGTGCTGAGCTTCGTTGATGTTGGACTTCTGCGTGTCGACATCGGCCTTGGCGGAGTCGGCTGAAGCGACCGCCGCGTCATACTGCTGCTTTGAGATCTCATCTTTGTCCACTAGCTCCTTGAACCGCCGCAGGTCCTGTTGCGCCTTGGTGTAGTTGGCATCTGATTCTGCCAGCCGCGACTTCGCTGTCTCGAGCCTCGCTTTGGCGGCGCTTACCTGCTGTTCCGCGGAATGCACGCCGGCTTGACCTTCCAACACGGAGGCGCCGCTGGTGCGAATCAACGAACTGGTGTTGATGCTGGTGATGGGAACGTTAGTCTGGGCCTCGTTGGTGGCTGCCCTGGCGTCTTCCAGCTCGGCTTGCGCTTGCTCCACCTGGACTTGATAATCAGCCGGATCGAGTTTCACCAATTCCTTGCCGAGCGGAACCTCCTGATTGTCATCGACATTCACTGCGATGACGGTACCGCTGATGCGCGCGCTGATGGGATACAGATGGCCATCCACCTCCGCGTCGTCAGTAGACTCGCGGACGGAATAGTAGGAATAGATCGGGTAGGCGGCAACGGCCAGGAGAATGACTACGATGATTGCAATAATGCGGACACGGTTGGTCTTCGACTTCTTCTCCGGGAAAATCTCCTTGGTTGTTTCCTGGGGCCGGTCCGCGACCGCCGATGAATTCTGTTGATCGGTATCTGCCATGGTTCTTCTCTTCCTGTGAGATTACTCTGTCGTTTCCCCAGCCGCCGCGAAGACGGCACATTCTTCCATGGACACTTCGCCCGTTCTCGCGTCGGCTTGGCGAACCGCTGCGCGCAACTTCTTCAAGAGTGCCACCAGGGTCTGCTTCTCATCTTCAGAAAAGGTCTCGAGCCTTTGTTGGGTACGTCCGAAGTGGCGCGGGACTAACTCATCCATTAAAGCTTCGCCTTTCTTCGTGATGCGGGCAAAGCGTGCCCGCCGGTCACTGGCGTCCACGATCCGCCGCACCAAACCCTTTTCCTCAAGGTGGTCGATCAGGCCCGTCACATTGGCACGGGTCATCAAGAGCAGTTCGCCCAGATCGTGCAACAGCATGCCTTCCGGCGGGCCATGCCGGAGATTCATCAGGATGTTGAAGCTGGATTTTGCCAACCCGTACTTTTGGAGGAACTTGCCTGTGCTCGACGTCGCCACGTCGCACGTGTAGAGGAGGTTTAGCATCACCTCCGCGGACAGCCGGTCGAACTGAGGGTAGAGCCGCCCCAGTTCCTGGCACTTGTTCTGATAGAAGCTTTCGCGCGGGTCTGCCGGCACATCCGGTTCGATTCAGCCATAGATAGTAAAGTTCCTAATTATTTTTGCACGGCACCCTGTGGTGCGCTCTCCGCTTCGGAGCAAGGCTGCCAAGCCTGCTGAGTCGAGATTAGATTCATCTCGGTTTTTGCCTGGTAGTTTTCACAGGCTCTGACGCGTGCGGTTGCTCACTCACGAGGCGGTCACCGATGATGGGCTACCGTTGGGAGTTGGGGAAAAAGGTAGAACATCGGCTAACCTTAACCACAAATCGATGAAACCCGCCAACCTGGCGACGCCTGGCAAGGCACCTTGGATCCATCCTGCCTGCAGCTATCTTGGCGGGTTGATTCTTCTGTTCGGCGTATTGTCCCTGTGCTGCTCCGTAGCACTTTGTGTAACAAGCTACATGCCGTGTCCGTTTGGAGACGAGTGGTGGGTGATCACCGACATCGCGCGGGGTCGCAACCCATTGTCGCTCTCCTGGCTCTGGAGCCAGCACAACGAACACCGAATTGCGATTGCTCGCATTTTGATATGGATCGATCTTTTTCGCTTTGGGGGTACGAACAAATCTCTATTTGTAGAGATCTTCCTGGTGCAGATATTGCACCTGGCGGTCATCGCCTGGGCGATCGAAAAATGGACTGGCCTCGATCGCCCCGTGCGCCGCACTATCCAAGGTCTGTTCGCGTTTTGTCTGTTTCATCCGAATCAGCATGAGAATTTTACGTGGGCCTTTCAGATCTCGTTTGTCATGCCGTTTGCCATCACCACAACCTCTTTTCTGTTGATCGCTTTTTATGAAGAGGTGCGAGGGATGGGGCGGCGTGGGGTGACCGGCGCCGTCATTGCGCTGGCCCCATTCATAGCCGCATTGAACATGGCTGGAGCCCTCGCGGCGGGGCCGGTACTGCTGGTCACCGGAGTGGCGAAACGCTTGCGGCCGTGGCTTCTGGTGGGAGTTGTCATCGTGTTCACGATTTCAGGCGGGCTATACCTGGTGGGACATGCGCCGATTGATGCATCCCATCCTCCTGGTCGGGCTATCTACGACTCGCGTGGAATCTGGCTATACATGCTGACTTACTTCGGCGCCAGCTGGACCAAACTGCTACCCCACAAAGAGCGTATCGTCGCGTTCGTTTCATTTGCGGCTTACTTTGCATTTGTTGGGCGGGCTTTGCGTCGGCGAGAATCTATTTCGAATCTCGAGTGGTTTTGCCTGAGCGAGTGCACATTCGTTTTGGGCGTGGCCTTTGTAACCGCATTGGGGCGCATTCATCTAGGGCCGGGGCAAGCTTTTGCAAGCCGATATCAGACCGCGGCCATGATCTATTGGGCCAGTCTTTGCACCTTATGCATGCTTTACGCCGTGCGCCGCTGGCCAGAGCGATTTCCGTTGGTACAGGGGGCCTTAGCGCTCGTGTTCCTGCTCTCGACCCTCACATGGGGGAGCACATGGCGGGCTGCCGTTTCGCGCGGGGTGGAGTTACGAACCGCGTGCACGGCCGTTATGGCGGGCAGCGCATCCGATTTGGAAATAAAAACGCTTCATATCGATGCCGGACTAGAGCCCGGTGCGACATTTCTACGCAAGCAACAGAAGGCCCCTTTTCCGACTCCATAAAGGGGTAATCCGAGGCACAGCCCTAAAGGCTGTGGTGCTCTTGCGCAAAAGGACGAACGGGGAGACGCGAACGATGATACGGCTCCTTTGGTGGGGTCGCGCGGGTGATTTGAGGCGACGACGTCCGCGCCGTTGGAATCCGGGGTTTCTTTTTTCAACTCATTTCAGCCCGAATTCGCTTATACTTCTCGCGGTATGTCAAACCGCGCAAGCTCTCCAGGAAGGCTCGGGAACTCCTGCGCCTACTGCAATGCAAGCCATCCAACACTTCTGAGGTATTTCCGGCTAGCGTTGGTGCTGTGTCTTGTCTTCTCGAGCGGGGTCGCCAAAGAAAAGGCGAAATGGGCGAATCCGCTGGTATTCATCATGCTCGGACCGCCCGGTAGCGGAAAGGCGACGCAGAGCCAGATACTCAGCAAGAAGTACGGCATCCCAACGATCACGGCGGCTCAGGTACTCAAGAGTGGTCTCGACAAGAAGGAAAAGACTTCCGGAATACAGGGGAGTGTAGAGAGCGGCGAACTGCTAGACCACAATGCCATCCAGGAATTGATGAAAGCCCGTCTGCTGCTGCCCGACACAGCACATGGTTTTATCCTCAGCGGCTATCCGCAAACAGGGCAGCAGGCTAAGGAACTGGATCAGTTTCTGAAAGACAACTTGTTTCCAGCCGCCAAGGTCATCTTCCTTGAAACGCCAGACGACGTTGTGACACAGCGCATGCTGGCGCGGCGCCGCGCCGACGACAAGCCGGACAACATCGAGCGAAGGCTGAAAGAGTATCACGCCGAGGTGGACTTTCTTGTGGGCTGGTACAAGAAGGAGAACATCCTGTACGTGGATGGATCGAAGACCATTCCCGAAGTGGCGCGGCAAATCGACGCGCAGATCATCGAGGCTCAATCGAAACGGACCTTGCAGGTGAGATGACCGGCGGCCGGTACGGGGACAACACCCTTGCCTTGCCCCGTTCTCTTCAACGTGGCGATCTGCGAGCGGCGGGGATCGGCAAGAGCCTGAGCTTTTCGAATGCCGGATGATCGGATCGTTGCGAGTCCCTTGCGCGAATGCTCCGGCATTCAGGCAGTCATCGCTAGACTAAGACGTCCGGACTTCTTGGTGCTTGAAGAGTTGTGAAAAATGCGATGGTGAGACGTGCGATCGAGGTCTGGCGCGAATCCGGACCTGCCGTGTTCTTCGGGAAAGCGCTCGGCGAGACCGTCTATCGGCAGATGCTTTGTTTAGAGCGGGGTTTGTCGGAGCCGATTGAGCCGGTTCCCGCGATACCCGGCGTGACGGTGGAAGAGCTGCCAGCCAGCCGGGCACACGAATTGCAAGGGCTTCGTCCAGGAACGAAGCCGGATGAGATCGCACTACGGTTTCGCGAGGGCCAGCGGTGCTTCGTTGCCAGTATGCAAGGCCGGATCGTCCACTCGCGATGGCTTTCCACGAGCATAGCCTGGTGCGAGGTGCTGGCAACCGAAATCCCACTTGCCCCACGAGCCGTTTACCTCTACGAAAGTTTCACCGCTCGGGAGCTGCGCAACATCGGCCTCGCGCGGGCGGTCGGCATATTCTCCTTAGAGCGGTTGCGGGAGGAGGGCTTTCAACAGGCGGTAGCGGTGGTTGACCCCTGGAACCGAGCAGGGCGTCGAGCGCTGGAAAATACGGGTTGGGGACTCCGCGGCAGCGTGGGGCTGCTGCGGCTCGGTCCGTGGCGCCGCTTGATCGGCGGGAATCGTACGGCTAGCTTTCGCCGGACGTCGCCCAGCGCCGATGCGGTTTACTGGAACAATGTCGCCGAACGGGTATTGAAAGACGACCGCTTCAGCGACCCTTTCCTGGGCCGCCTCAAACGGAGGGCGCACCTAAGGCTGATTTCCCGCTGGGCTGACGGCCTCAGCGAACGCCGCATTCCGAAGACCGATCTGTTTGAGGAAGCCAATGGGGCCGACGCGCTGGTACCCAGCTTCGTTCGCGCGGGAGGGCAGGTGGTCGGCGTCGATGTTTCTTCGAGGATTGCTGCGTTAGCTAACGCTCGACTGCCGCGTCAGGGCAGCTTCATCGCCGCTGATGCCCGTTACCTGCCGTTCGAATCGGGAAGCTTCGACTTGGTGGTCTCGCCTTCCACGCTGGATCATTTTCGCGACTGGCGGGACCTGGAGCCGAGCTTGCGCGAGATTCAGCGCGTGCTTCGGCCCAGCGGACGCCTCGTCGTCACGCTCGACAACCGGCAGAATCTTTTTGATCCGCTATTGCGACTGGCCTCGGCGGTGGGTTTCGTGCCCTACTACCTTGGCCGCTCGTATTCCATGCACGAACTAACGGCCGCGCTTGAACGCGCGGGCTTCGATGTGTTGGAGACTACCGGGATTCTGCACTCGCCGCGGCTGACCGCTGTGGCTTCTGCGGCCATCGCGTCGCGCCTCAAGTCACAGCGGCTGACGCGACTTCTTCATCGCGTCCTTCTGCGCGCCCAACGGCTGGAGCAAACACCCTTGAGATATCTCACCGCCAGCTTCGTGTGCGCGTTAGCAGTGCCGAGGATGAGAGTTGAGGACGAGCGGGTGGCGGAACGTGCCGTGAGTCGCAAGACTGCTCCGATGTTAGAGCTACGCTGAGTTCCAATGGCGAACCTATTGACGCGGCTTCGCTGGACGGCATTTACGGCCTGGCATCTACGGCGTGAATCCGCCTTGCCTTTTTGGCCATTGGCGCGCGTGCAGGCGATCCAGAACCGGCGTGTTCGCGATATGCTTGGTTTCGCGTGGCGCGAAGTTCCGTTCTATCGGGATGCCATGGCGCATGCCCGGCTTCGCCCGGAGGACATCCGGACTGCGGATGATCTTGCGCTCTTGCCGCTGGTTGGCAAGGCGGAGTTGGAGGCAAATCCGGCGCAGTTCAGCCCTGCCGGTCGGACACTCTCCGGCTTAACGCTTCAATCCAGCGGAACATCAGGCCGGTCACGAAACATTGACTATGACGCGGCAGCGCTCTTCTGGTCTCTGGTAAACGGACAACGCCAGCGGGCGGCGCTAACGAAGATCGTGGGTCAGTGGACCGGCTATCGGGAAGCGGTAATCGCACGGCCGGGCGGCCTGCCTTTCCAGATTCGGACGTTTTACGAGAGCCACGCCTGGCTTCCTCTGCGATGGGAACTTCGGCGCCTGACGATTTCTGCTGCGGAGACGTTTCCGCAAATACTTACCCGGCTCGAAGAGTTCCGGCCGGATGTGGTGTGGGGATACGGTGCTCATTTGGGCGCCTACTATCGGTGGGTGAGCCGGCAAGGAACGGGCAGCTGCATGCCGAAGGCCGTCATCTATGGTGGTGATCGAATGGCGGACGCCGATCGCAGCTTGATCGAAGAGCATCTTGGCGTGGCAGTGTTTTCGTTCTACCAGGCCGCTGAAGCGCTGCGCATCGCCTTTCAATGCGAACAGCGTCAGGGGCTGCATGTGAGCGTTGACCAGATTGCCGTGCGCGCCATCGACAGCGCGGGCCGAAGAGTGGGGCCGGGCGGCAGCGGCGAAATTGTGATTTCGAATCTCGTCAACCGCGCCACCGTGTTGCTTAACTATCGGCTGGGTGACACCGTAACGCTGGGAAACGGTCCGTGCCCCTGTGGACGCAGCCTACCGACGCTTGCGCGCGTAGAGGGCCGGGCGGACGACTTGTTGTTGCTGCCGGACGGTTCGTCCGTCCATGCCCTCGGCCTGCTTAACGGACTGCAGGCCGTACCGGGCGTGGTGCAGGTGCAATTGGTGCAGGAAGAACTGCGCCGGTTCCGGCTGCTGGTGGTCTGGCAGGATGGTGCCGCTTCGACCGATGGCGAAGTGAGTCTCCGTTCCTCATTGGTTGCTCGCTTTGGGCTGGATGCCACGTTCAGCATCGAGCGCGTTCAGTTGATCCCCACGGATGCCGGTGGCAAAGTGCGGGCAGCGATCTCGCGGTGTCGGGGGTAGGACGTTAAGGGGGAGGCAGCGATCCTGAATACTGCGGCCACCGGAAATTTTGGGCAAGCGGCTGTCCAAATGGCAGGGACTCGGTCGTCATTGTAGTGGCGGCGCATGATGTCCGCCTATAACCAGTTAAGGAGACTACCAATGCAATATCTTTTAATGCTTTATCGGATGAGACGGCTTGGCCAAAGCTGACCAAGGCCGAGCAGGAACAAGGCGTGGCGGCTTACGTGGCGTACGGGGAGGCGCTGAAGCAGGCCGGCGTCCTCAAAGGCAGCAATCGCCTCCAGCCGAGCACAACGGCGACCACGGTTCGCCTCTCCAATGGCAAGCCACAGGTGCTGGATGGCCCCTTTGCAGACTCTAAAGAGCAGGTGGGCGGCTACTATCTGATCGACGCGGCGGATCTGGATGCCGCGCTTTCCTGGGCGGCGCGGTGCCCGGGCGCCGGTCATGGCGTGGTCGAGGTGCGTCCCATCTGGGGCATGAGCTGAGCTGCCGCACGGTGTGACCACATGAACCTTGGCGAAGGCGATGAGCAAGCACGTCGGATGGCAGACGCGGTGGCGCGTCGCAGCTACGGCAAGCTGGTCGCCTTTCTCGCGGCGCGCACACAGGATGTTGCGGCCGCCGAAGATGCTCTTTCTGAGGCATTCGCGTCAGCGCTGGCGGATTGGCCGCTGAAAGGTTGTCCCGCGAACCCGGAAGGGTGGCTGCTGACCGTCGCGCGGCGGAAGAGCATCGACATAGCCAGAGGACGGCGCAGAAGTGAAAATGCGGCGGGGCAGTTGCAAGTTATGGCAGAAGGGCTAGCGGCGGCCGCCATCGACGCGGAGATACCGGACCAGCGTCTCGCCCTGATGTTCGCTTGCGCCCACCCGGCCATCGAAGAGGCTATCCGTGCGCCGCTCATTCTGCAGGTGGTGTTAGGGCTGGATGCGAAGACAATCGCATCGGCATTTCTGACGTCTCCGGCGGCAATGGGTAAGCGACTGGTCCGTGCCAAAGACAAGATCAGCCAGGCCGGCATTCCGTTTCGCATCCCGGACCGAGAGGAGCTTCCTGGTCGTCTTGACGCTGTACTCGATGCCATCTACGCCGCGTTTACGGAAGGCTGGACAGACCCGAGCGGATCCGACGCCGCCCGCCGCGACCTGGCCGAGGAAGCCCTATTCCTGTCGAGGCTCGTCGCTGAGCTACTGCCGGAACCGGAGGCGCTCGCCCTGTTGGCGCTGCTGCTACATGCGGAAGCCCGGCGGCGTGCCAGGCGCACGGCGAATGGTGAATACGTGCCGCTTGCCGAGCAGGATCCCGCGTCCTGGGATTCGCCGATGATTGCGGACGCCGAGGCGCTCCTTCGGCGTGCCAGCGCGATGGGCTCACTGGGGCGATATCAGTTAGAAGCCGCTTTGCAATCGGCGCATGTTGACCGCGGTCGCAAGGGGCGCGCCAACTGGGCAGAAGTGGTGCAGTTGTATGACGCACTATTCGCGCTGTCCGGATCGCCGGTGGTGGCAATCAACCGCGCCTTAGCGATCGCGGAGCTGTACGGCGCCAAGCCCGCACTCGAAGCCATGCCCGACCCTGCCAAGGACGCCCGGCTCATCCAGTACCAACCCTACTGGGCTGCGCGCGCGGAGCTGCTGGCCAAGACCGGCGAAGCAGAAGACGCGTGGCGGGCGTACGACATTGCGATCGGGCTCGAACGAGATCCCGCAGTACGCTGCTTCCTGCAGCGGAGGCAGGCGAGCTTGCACTGTTGAACACACCAGCAGCCTTGGAATTCCGGGCAACTGCCCCGTCCCCAAGCAGACCCTACGGGCCACCAAACTGGTGAAGATGCGAGTTTCCTTCGAACGGCGCGCTCCTCAGCTCATCGGGGACACCCGGCCTGATGTCATGTTCCCTTCCAGCGTCTCAAAGCGCCGGCGCAGCGCCAGCTCGCCGCGCGCGCTGCAGGCGTGTCCCCAAACCGCGACACAGCTCGTCAAGCGCGGGCTTCCTAAGACCTCCCAACCCAGTGTTTTCAAAGCAACCGCCCGCGTTGGCAAGACCCTAAATGTCTCGGTTCGGTTGGTGAATTTACCAGCCTGCGCGGCGGGTTCCGGAGGGTGCCGAAAATCCACTAAGTCCCGTGAATGCATATTAATGCGCACAGAATAGATTGCGCGCAACGCATTGCCAAGAGGACGGGTCTAGTAAGTAGAGAGGTTTTAGCATATGTCGCCCGCTCGCGCCTTTCGAAAGTTGTTACCTTCGCTGTTGATCTTAGTAGCGCCAATCGCCTCCTACGCAAGGATCTTTTTTTCGGTTACTATCGCTCCACCCCCGCTGTTTGTGTATCAACAACCTATTTGTCCTGGTGAACGATATATCTGGGTGCCGGGATACTGGGCTTACGGGGATGATGGTTATTACTGGGTTCCAGGAACGTGGGTCCTTGCGCCCTTCGTAGGAGCGTTATGGACGCCCGGATATTGGGGTTGGAATAACGGCGCGTACTTGTGGAACGAGGGCTACTGGGGTACATCCGTCGGATTCTACGGCGGGATTAACTATGGTTTTGGCTATTTCGGCCACGGGTATTACGGCGGCCGTTGGGACGGCGGATCGTTCTACTACAACCGCTCCGTGAACAACGTAAACATCACCAGTATTCACAACGTTTATAACCAGTCGATCACCAACAACTTCGCGGGAAATCGAGTGAGTTATAACGGCGGGAACGGCGGGATAGTCGCTCGCCCCACCTCGACGGAGATGGCTGCTGGGCGAGCCCGGCGTTTTGCGCCGACGACGGAGCAGACGCAGCTGAGGCAAGCGGCCGTCGGTAATCGCGCGCAACTAGCCTCCGTGAACCACGGGCATCCGCAAGTAGTGGCGACGCCTCGGCCGGCAGCGTTTACAGGCCATGCAGCGGCCCAGTCGGCCGGGGTCGCCCCGCACAACGGATCGTACGCGCAGAACAACACGCAGCGCAGCCCGCAGACGCAGCATCGAGACCCAACGACTCAGGCGGCAAATCATGCCGGCACAACAGCGGCACACGCGACGACTGCTGCACGGCCCAGCACTGTCCATTCAGTACCACCGCCTGCGACTCACGCCGCGAGCGCGCCACGGACCAATCCTCAGTCTCGTGAGACTGCGCCGCAGCATTACGCTACTCGGAGCAACCCGGCGCCCAGGCCTGCTGTTTCCCAACCTCATGCGAGCGCTCCCGTGCAACATGCGGCGCAACCTGCTCCGCAGCACACCGCACGCGCCGTCCCTCAGCAGCACGTCCAATCAGCTCCGCAACATAGTGTTCAAGCCGCGCCGCAGCAACACGTAGTCCGTGCGGCCCCGCAGCAGAAGACGCCGGCCCCGCCGCAGCATTCGGCCCAAGCACGGCCGAGTGCGCCGCCACGCGGCGGCGAGCCTCGCCCACCGCACAGCTAATCGCCAACTAAGAGATGACTTATTCATTAGAAGCTATATCAGGAGGATACTTATGATCAAAACGATACATCGCCACGTCTTACTGGCTGCTTTGTTAATGCCATTACTCGCACAAGTCCCGATAGCCTTCGCTCAGGGAGACGAGTATGATGCCGCCCGTAACATGATTCAACACGTTCAGGACGACCTGCACACAATACAGCCGGCCGGGCCCCACCAGGGCAAGGATCGCGAGCGTATTCAAGATGCGCTCAAGCATCTCTCGGATTTGGACCGGCACATGACGAAAGATAAGTTCTCCAAGGGCGCGATTGACGATGCAATCGGCAACGTGCAGGGAATCCTCAATCACAACACGCTCGAGACGCGCGAACGGGACATGCTGAACGCCGATGTTCACGATCTGCGGGAATTGAAACTTTACAAGGGTCGATAAGCAGCGTATGGCCGGGCTAGAGCCCGTGTGAAAACTCCAGCACTGAACCGCGCGCGTGAGCAAGCGGACCGAACGGAGCCGCGACCGCGAGGGAGCGAGGGTAAAGCTTCGGAAATTCGATAACGACGGAGCGAAACTCTCCGGGTTGTTCAGAGTAGCCGCGCGGGTGCCCTCCGCCCCGGGGCCAGCAAGGTAGGCGTAACGAAAGTTGGGGGTGTTCAGCGTCATGTGTTTACAAAACAACGTGGCCGGCCGAATGTGCGCGGTGCTTTGTTTGGCCGGGCCGCTCGGATTACTCGCGCAACAAGAGAACCCACCGGCGGTGAGTGGTCCTCAGACCCTCACATACGACGAGATTCTTCAGCTGTATCAAGAGGACGTGCCACCGCCCCCGCTGGCGGACAAGCTGCATCGGCTGCTGACCACGCCCTTCGTCAACAACGGCGCTTCAGCGTCCGGAGTTGCGCCGGCGAGGCCAAGCCTGCGGCAGGTCGGACCTGTTCTTCGAGTGGTTCAGTGGAATATCGAGCGGGGCCTCGAGTTTGACGCTATCCGCCTGGCTTTTACTGATTCCAAGAAGTTTGCCGCGTTGTTGGAAGACACTAAATCGAAGGTCGATGACCAGACCTTACAGCGGATTCGCGACCAGATCGGCCTCCTGAAAGATGCTGACTTGGTCATCCTGAACGAAGTGGATTGGGGCGTGAACCGCACGCTGTTTCGTAATGTGGGCAGCGAACTGGCCAGCGCGCTCAACATGAACTACGCCTATGGCGTCGAGTTTGTAGAAGTGGATCCCATCACCATGGGACTCGATCAGAGCGTGATCGTGAAGGAAGTGGAAACAGCCTATTCGGTACCAGACGACACCAAATCGGATTTAATTGAACGCGTCAGGCAAGTGATGAAACCCGACCCATCGCGATACCTCGGGCTACACGGAACAGCAATTCTAAGCAGGTACCGGTTGAGCGATGTACGGCTGATACCGTTTCAATTCCAGGGCCACGACTGGTATGCGGACGAAAAGAAGAGAGCCTCCGGTTTCGCCAAGGCACAAGGCGCAGTCGGTGACGCGGTCTTCAAGGAGCAGTTGGTGCGCCAGGTGCGCCGCGGCGGCCGCATGATGCTTTTGGCGGATCTGGTGAACAGCGATCTTCCCTCAGGCCGGGTAACGGTCGTCGCGACGCACCTGGAAGATGAAACATCGCCCGACAGCAGACGTAAGCAACTGGAGGAACTGCTGCAGCAAATCGCGCCGATCCGCAATCCGGTGATTCTGGCAGGTGACATGAATACTTCGACACACGATGGAGTCCCGATGAGCGTGACGCGCTTGCTGAAAGACCATTTCGGCAGTGGCAAGTGGTGGATTGAGCAGGGTGCGTCCAGCGCTATCCGATACACAACGCCTTATGGGCTGGCGTCGAGCCTGTCCACAGGTGCAATTGCGTTTGTCCGTAGCATCGACGATCCAACGGAAAAGAGTATCCCGATGCTTGGCAAGAATCCGGAGGCAAAGTTCTTCTCAACACTAGCGGATTTCCGATTCGAAGATGGGGGCGCCTTCGATTTCAGTGGCGAGCCGGGGCGTTCCAGCAATGGCCGGGCCGGCAAACTGGCGAATTCCAACGAGCGCCACGAGAAGGGATTCGTGCCGACCGAAGAGTTAGGGAAGAAGTATGGGCCGATCGGGCAGTACAAGCTGGACTGGATATTTGTCAAGCCGGCCAAGCTGTCGGACTCGCCGGATGCAAGTAAGACTTACGCCTTTACGCCGTGTTTCGGACGTACGCTGACGGAGTTGAACCACAGCATTCCCGATCGCATTTCCGACCACAATCCAATCACGGTTGACCTTCCATTAGGGGAGAGAGGACAATCGACCGCTGCGATTTCAGGGCACTGAGCGGGGAAGCTTTTGAGCAAGCCTCATCGCCTTTCGGCGTCCTTTTCGGACTCTATTGACTCGTGTTACGCTTCTTCATAGTCGGTCTCCTTCTTTGCTCTTCGAGTGCGCCCCTTGGGAGCTTAACGCATCCCGCTCGGCGGCCGGCCTTCTCATCCCATCTCAGAAAGCTTTGTTTCACGCCAGCGGCGTCCGCTAAACTTTCGCACCCTTCGATATACTGACGCTTACAAAGCGAGGGGGCTTGAGTCTTATGCGAAAGAAAGTAACAGTTGTCGGTGCCGGCAATGTAGGCGCTAACACCGCTCAAAAGATTGCCGCCAAAGAACTGGCGGACGTGGTTTTGGTGGATGTTGTCGATGGGATACCCCAAGGCAAAGGGCTGGACATGCTGGAGTCGGCCCCGGTGGAAGGATACGACGTCAGCATTGTCGGCGCGAACAGCTACGAGCAGACCGCGGGATCGGACATTGTGATCATCACGGCCGGCTTTCCACGAAAGCCCGGCATGAGCCGCGATGATCTCCTGTTGGCCAACTACGAGGTGGTGAAGAGTGCTACCGAGCAGGCCGTTCACTTCTCGCCGAACGCGATTCTGGTTCTGGTTACCAATCCGCTGGACGCCATGTGCTGGACGGCGTTCAAGGTGTCGGGATTCCCGCGTCATCGGGTGATCGGAATGGCCGGCGTACTGGACTCCGCCCGGTTCCGGACGTTCATTGCTTCGGAACTCAACGTCTCCTTTGAAAACGTAACGGCGATGGTCCTGGGCGGGCACGGCGACACCATGGTTCCCCTGGTGCGCTTCACGAATGTGAGCGGCATTCCGCTGAGCGAACTGACGGATCAGGCCACCATCGACCGTCTGGTGCAGCGGACTCGCGATGGCGGCGCGGAGATCGTGAAATACCTGAAAACCGGAAGCGCTTACTACGCGCCCGCGGCCGCCACCGTCGAGATGGTGGAGTCGATCCTGAAGGACAAGAAGAAGGTTCTACCCTGCGCCGCCTATTTGGAAGGCGAGTACGGCATCCATGGTCTCTTTGTCGGCGTGCCGGTAAAACTGGGCGCCAAGGGGATTGAACACATATATCCCATCAAGCTCACCAATGACGAAGCGGCGGCGCTGAAGAAGAGTGCCGACGCGGTAAAGGAATTAATCGAAGTTATCAAACAAAAGATTGGCTAGGCAGTTCCAAAACTCGTCCCATTCCGCTAACCTGACGGAAGTGGCTCGCACGAAATTCGCGGTGAACGCTCAATCGGTGGTTAGCGCCTCGCCGTACATCAATACCCAATACGCGTGTTTCAAGCTGATCGTGGCGCCCTCGAAAATCCACCGTTGGGGCGTGTACGCCAGAGAGCCCATACCGGCACGGCGAAAGGTGATTGAGTACACCGGGGAACGGATCAGCCGGAGGGAAACCAAGCGCCGGTCGGATGAGCAAAAGCTCACCTACCTGTTTACGCTGGATTCTTACTGGACATTGGACGGCGCGGTGAACGGATCGGGCGCCCAGTACATCAACCATTGCTGTGAGCCGAACATCGTGGCCCGAATCGTGAAGAACCACATCCTTTACATCAGCACCCGCGACATCCAGCAAGGCGAGGAACTCACGATCGACTACCACTTCGACAAGGAAGTGGAAAAGGTTCCCTGCCGATGTGGTGCGCTGAAGTGCCGCGGCACGATTAATCTCTCCTGACACAACAGCGTTGCTGAAGAAGGCTTTCACAGCCTTCAGATGGTGCTGAAAAAGTAAGTTAGAGCTGTAGCATTTAAACATTCCGGATCGTCTTTGTTTTATGCGCGGAAATGACCACGATCAAAGCCGGATGTACAGCTATTTTTTGCCGGAGGAACTGGTTCCGAGAGAGCACCCATTACGACCCGTTCGCGCTTCTCAACTCTGCCGCAGGGCCGTTGCCGGGTCGACTCTCGTCGCTCGAATGGAGGGCCACCAAACCGCCAATGCCGAGGTCGTCAGAAGCGCCACAGGGACTGCTCCAAACACCCAAGGGTCCCAGACGGTAACGCCAAATAGGAAGCTTGCAATTTGTTTCGCCAATGCAAACGCTCCTGCAATTCCCAACACCACGCCGATTAGGGCGAATGTCAGCCCTTGCTTCATGATCATGCCGCGAACGTCGCGCCGCACGGCCCCCAGTGCCATGCGAATGCCGATCTCTTGCGTCCTCTGTTCGACGGAATATGCCATCAAGCCATAGATCCCGATCGCCGCGAGCAGCAACGACACGCCACCAAATACGCTCATCAGGAGCATATGGAAGCGCTCGCGGGAAGTGGATCGCGAAACCACTTCGTCCATGACCCGGATATCGGAGACAGGCAGCCCGCTGACCTGTCGCAACTGTTCCTCGACCGCCGCGCGAAGCTGCATGGGTTTACCGCGCGTCCGGATCACCCACGCCAGCGGCGTAAGCTTCACGTTGAGCGCTTGAATCTCGTCAGTCGCCTGCCCGTTCGGAATATACATCTCGGGACCAGGATCCTGATTCAGCGATCCGTCCCGCTGGTCTGCCACGATTCCAATAATCTGTCGTGGTTGCTCGGATTCCAGCTGGGGCATCACGCCCTTGCCGATGAGAATGCGGTCGGCCAGCGGATCGCCCTTCGGCCAGAATCGCTTGGCCATGCTCTCATTGATGATTGCTACGGGAACGCCGCCGTGCCCATCTCGTTCCGTGAACGAGCGACCGCGAATAACACGGATGCGAAAGACTTCGAAGTATCCGGGTGACACGGTCTTCCAACCGCCACCGCCGTGGAAAGGCCCATCGGTCAGCGGACGGCCCATCACTTTGAACGGCAGCCCGTACCCACCCTCCAAGGGAATGCAGCAGGTCGCGCTGGCAAGTTCCACCCCTGGCAAGCGGTTGAGACGTTCGGTAGCGGTTCGGACCAGTTGCTCAATTCCGCTGCTAGTATCGTATGCCTTCGCCGACAGGGACATGCGCATGGTGAGAATGTTCTTGGTTTCGAACCCAGGCTTGACCGAGTAAAGAGCCACCGAAGTTCGGATCAATAATCCCGCCCCGACCAGCAGAACTACGGCCAGGGCTACCTCGGTCACTACCAGGATGGTTCGCGCCTTGTTTTGGCGGAACCCGCTCCCTGACCGGCTTGAGCCCTCTTTCAAAGTTGAGTTGAGATCGGCGCGGGCGGCGTGCCATGCCGGAATGAGTCCAAAGATCAAGCTCGTCAATAAGGCGATCAGAGCCGTAAACAGCAGCACGCGCCAGTCAAGCGAGACCAAATCGCCGTCCGTTCCCACCCGAGGCAGTCCGGCCGTATTCACCGAAAGCAAGGCTCGAATGCCCACCACGCCAATCACTAATCCGACCACCGACCCCGCGGCCGCCAACAACAGGCTCTCCGTTAGCAACTGCCGTACGATTGTAAGCCGGCCGGCTCCAAGACAAGCCCTGATTGCCAGCTCCCGCTTTCTTACTTCCGCGCGCGCCAGCAGTAAGTTCGCGACGTTAGCGCAAGCAATCAAGAGCACAAAACCGACGGCGCCTGCCAATACCCAAATGGACTGCTTCGCATTCTGGACCAGCGAGTCCCGCAGAGTGGCTACGTCGAAGCCCTCGTCTTTTCCGAGGCTATGTGGAAACTTGCGGCGGTACGATTCCGCAGACACGTCTAACCGGGCATTAGCTGCCGGGAGACTAACGCCGTCTTTCAGTCGTCCTGCTGCTTCAAAGTAGTGACCTTGATCGACGGAATTGGGATCAAGTTGAAAGGGCACCCAGACTTCCGGAGCTTTACCAAAGTCTTCGAAGTCGAAGCGTGCGGACACAACGCCGGTGATGACATGTTGCTCGCCGCCGAGTAACATGGTGCGACCGGCGACGTTGGGATCACTGCCAAAACGGGTCTTCCACAGCCCCTCGCTAATCACAACCACGGGCGGTGCGTCGGGCTTGTCTTCCTCCGCACTGAAAGGCCGGCCCACAACGAACGGCACGCCAAACAGACGAAAGTACGCCGCACTCACTCGCTCGGACCGAAGCTGTTGCGGGAACTGGCTGCCGGTCCAGTTCACAACTCCGCCGCCGTAGGCCGCGACGTCCTCCAGCACCTGCGTCTGCTGTGCCCAGTGCGCGAACTTCGTTGGGGATGCTCCGCTGAAACTCCCCTCCTTGGTTTTCGTCTTAAAGATCACGATCCGGTCCGACTTGGGGAATGGCGGCTCCCGCAGGAGCACCGTGTTGATCAGGGAAAACATCGCCGTGTTGGCGCCAATTCCAAGACCCAGGGCAATTACGGCCGCCAATGTGAAGGACATACCACCTTGGCGGAACAGGCGAAGCGCGTGGCGAAGATCGCGAATGAGAGTTTCCATGTGTGCTCGCAGTTGGCCCCGATTGCGACCTGCTCTTAAAGACGGCGATCTATCCTTTATGTTCCCACCGCGATGTAAACGCCAGTGGATTTACCAGCCCCCCCGAAAACGTGGCGCACGCTGTTAGCGTGCTGAGCCGAGAGTCATCTCGGCTTTCGTTGGAGGAACCCAGTCGTGTTTTTCTCAGGTTTCAATCTCGCCAAAAACGGCTAGCATCAGAAGGTAGCGCCCTGGTCGCGCTTTGAGAGGAACCGAATGAGCTTTCAGCGGGATTTGCGAAACGCGAAGAGGGTGGTTCGTGGCTGGATTAGAACCCACTTCGACGACCAAAAGCTGGCGAGCGTCGCCGCCTTCAACCAGGACGGGGGCATGAGTTTTATGAACCCCTGTAGCTGCCTCATGGGTGTGACCTACAGCAGCCGGCTCCACGTGGGCCACGGCTGCAGCCGTGAACACTATTGGGCGGCACGCCGGATCGACTTGGCGCAAACCCGTCGTTTTGCGGCATTTTTTTCAACCTCCCAGATCGGCAAGACCGAGAAGGCTTATAACTTCCTGGGCTTTACGCCCGCCTTCGGCAACTGCTTCGGCGACGATCAAGTTCGACGCCGCCGGTTTGCTGCCCTGCTCCGCGCCGAGATGCATCGCCGCTATCGGTCGAATGTGTCCGTCTCCGACGACGCCACGGCGCCTGTCGAGCACCTGCAACCCGTGGCCTAGCCAAAATCGCGCCGACCGGGGACTGATCCGGGACTGGCCACTGTGTCCCAAGGCGTACTAGGAACCCCTTCAAGTCCACGATTGCCCCGTCGCCGCGTGGACACAGCTGGCCTGTCCCGCGCTGCACAGCCCATCGTCACCTTCGCCCCGCCGCCGCGTGGGCAGAGCGAGCCTGTCCCCAGATCTCCCGCTCCCACCGCTTGGATACTATAGCTGACGGGAGATCCGGTGAAAGCACTTGTCAAAGCGCATGCCGAGCCTGGCCTTTGGCTCGAAGACATCCCCGAGCCCACCATCGGCATCAATGATGTACTGATCCGCGTCCACCGCACGGGAATCTGCGGCACAGACGTCCATATCTACGACTGGGATTCCTGGGCTCAACAGACCATCCCGGTGCCCATGGCGATCGGTCATGAGTTTGTCGGCGAGATCGTTGAGGTGGGTTCCAATGTTATCGACTTTCATCCTGGCGAGCTGGTCTCAGGCGAAGGCCACGTAGTGTGCGGCCGCTGCCGCAACTGCATGGCCGGCCGCCGCCAACTCTGCGCGCACACTTCCGGCGTCGGAGTGAACCGGCCTGGCTGTTTCGCCGAGTACATCGCTTTGCCCATGACCAACATCTGGCGCCACGATCCAGGCGTGGACCGCGACGCTGCCGCCATTTTCGATCCGTTCGGCAACGCCGTCCACACCGCGCTTACCTTTGACGTGCTGGGTGAGGACGTGTTGATCACCGGCGCGGGTCCCATCGGCATCATGGCCGCGGCGGTGGTCCGCCACGCCGGTGCCCGCTACGTAGTGATCACAGACGTCAACGAGTACCGGCTTGATCTGGCCCGCAAGGTGAAAGTGGATTTGGCGCTCAACGTGAAACACGACTCGGTCGCCGGCGCTCAGAAAACACTGGGCATGCGCGAGGGCTTCGACGTGGGCCTGGAAATGTCGGGCAACCCGTCCGCCTTCCGCGACATGATCGCCAACATGGCGCACGGCGGGCGCATCGCGATGCTCGGCATTCCTACCGAGGAGATGTCCATCAACTGGCGCGATGTCATCTTCAACGGGCTGCACATCAAGGGCATCTACGGCCGCGAGATGTACGAAACCTGGTACAAGATGACCGTGCTGCTGCAATCCGGCCTCGATATCATGCCCGTCATCACGCACCGGCTCAGCTACAAGGACTATGAGCCGGCGTTTCAAGTGATGCGTTCGGCCAATAGCGGCAAGGTCATTCTGAATTGGGAGGAGCTTCAGTAAATGCTGGGCGCATACCAACAACACGTCGAATCGCAACTCAACGAGATTCGCGGCGCGGGACTGTGGAAGCCCGAACGCATCCTCGACTCGCCGCAGAGCCCGGGAGCCCGGCTGCATGGCGGCCAGGACGTGGTGGTGCTGTGCGCCAACAATTACCTGGGACTAGCAGACGATCCTCGCGTAATCGCGGCCGCGCGCTCGGCGCTCGATCGCTGGGGCTACGGCATGGCCTCGGTCCGCTTCATCTGCGGCACGCAGGAGCAGCACAAGGAACTGGAACGGGATATCGCCGGCTTCCTCGGCATGGAGGACAGCATTCTGTATTCCTCCTGCTTCGACGCCAATGGAGGCCTGTTCGAAACACTGCTGGGCGCCGAAGACGCCGTGATCTCCGACGAACTCAACCATGCCTCCATCATCGACGGCGTGCGTTTGTCCAAGGCGCAGCGCTTTCGCTATAAAAACTGCGATATGGCGGATCTGGAAAAGCAACTCCAAGCCACCGAGAGTGCGCGGTTCCGCCTGATCGCCACTGATGGCGTGTTCTCCATGGACGGTTACATCGCGCCTCTGGCCGCCATCTGCGATCTGGCCGGGAGATACAACGCGCTGGTGATGGTGGACGATTCGCACGCGGTAGGCTTCATGGGCGACAATGGCCGCGGGACGCACGAGCACACCGGTGTGTTAGGCCGCGTCGATATTCTCAGTGGCACGCTGGGCAAGGCGCTGGGCGGCGCCAGCGGCGGCTACATCGCGGCTGCCAAGCCAATCGTCGATCTGCTGCGCCAGCGGTCGCGTCCCTACCTGTTTTCGAATTCGTTGGCGCCCGCCATCGTGGCCGCGTCGATCGAGACGTTGAAGATTCTGAAATCGTCGCACGATTTGCCCCAGCGCCTGATGAGCAACACCGCCTTCTTTCGCCGCCGCATGACCGAGTTGGACCTCAACATTCTGCCGGGCGAGCATCCCATAGTGCCGGTGATGGTCGGCGACGCCGCCAAGGCCGGGCGCATGGCGGAATACCTACTCGAACGCGGCGTGTACGTTATCGGCTTCTCGTATCCCGTGGTTCCTATGGGCAAAGCCCGCATTCGCACCCAAGTCTGTGCAGCCCACACCGAAGAGCAACTGAATCGCGCGGCTGAATTGTTTCGGGAAGCGTCCGAGAAAGTGCAATAAGTTTGCCGCCTCAAAGAAACCGCGCATGGCATTCGGGAAAGAACGAAGCCAAGCCCGATCCAGCCTCAGCCCAGGTTTTGCGAAACGAAGTCGAATGCCCCACCTCCTCCCTTGTGTGGACGAACTCAAAATACTGAATACAGACAGAGTCGAATTCTCGGATTGACCCACCCTCGAACGGGCACTGAGCGTTCTGTTTTACGAAACGAACTCCGGAATCACCTCCTTGTTGTGTGGACGAACTCAAAGCTATGAATATAAATTAGTTAGCTACGATTTGCCACCTCCCTATGGCCATGCGCGCACGAGCCGACCAGGTGAACTCTGAGGCCGATGCGGTTTTTGCGAAACGAACTCCCCGCCCGGACGAACGGACAATCGTCGACAGTCGATGGGCGGCGAAACCAGCTGAAAATACGAAGCCAATCTTGGCGAGCCATCCGAACGCATGCGGATTTACGAAACGAAGTATCATGAACGAATTCCGTGCAACACGGCTTTACCCTGGATTTAGGGCATCCGGGCGCCGCAGGTTGTCAACGTTGTCAACCTTGCTCCTTGGCGGAGAGCGCCCCACTCCACGCCCAGGATGAGACAGGGCGAGCCGTCTCCCGTTTTAGTTGCCGTGCAAGTTACTGATTCTGTTCGGAAAATAACGGGGCTGGCTTGGTCACCGCCTCGGGCCCTCGGTTCGGATCGGTCTGGGGGGACTGAGGGGCGGTAACGATCAAAGCTCGACG
>JBAUOG010000850.1:0-3285 GCA_049579625.1 Bryobacteraceae bacterium | reverse complement strand
CGCTTTGCCGTTGCTTCTGGGTGCCGGACTCGAGTTGATGTATCTCGCCCTCGTGCCGCAGAATAGCCGGTTTCAGCGCCTTGTGCGGTCGTGGAAATTTGCGGAGGAGAAGCGCCAGAATGATCTGCGGCTCAACGCCATGTTCCAACAGATTCTGCCCGAAATGCGTTTGCGGTATGCCGACCTGGACAAGATCTGCCGGAGCATTCGAGAAAACTACAGCCACCTCTCATCCACTTCGCAGATGTTCGCACAGCAGGTGGAAGACAAACTAGGAGGTCTGCAGCAGGCCTATCTTCGGTTGCTTCACTCGGCGTGGCAGCATCGCGAATACTTGAAAACCACCGACCTCAACAGCGTCCAGCGGGAACTGTCGCAGCTGGAGAAGACGCAAGAGTCGGAGACGGGGAAGGTACAGGAGATTAACAAGAAGCGCATCGAGATCCTGAATAAGCGGGTCGAGAAATTCAAGAAGATCCGCGAGAACTGTGAAGTGATTGATGCGCAGTGCGCGGCGGTGGAAGATGTACTCGGCCTGATCCGCGATCAGTCCGTCACCATGCGCGATCCGCAACAACTGAGCGACCATCTTGAAGGCCTCGTTCACGACGTAGAACAGACCGAAGAGACGGTCCACGAAGTGGAGGCCATTTTTGAGAATGTCCCCGACACGGGAATGATTGCGCCGCTGCCCTCCGACATAGGCGCCTCTGGTAGCGGGGCCGGGGCGCGGAACCGGCTGCGGAACTAAGCATGTCTACGACCATCACAGCTTCGACGCAGATGCCGGAATGGGCGCAATCGCTTTCCGAGAAGTATTACTCGCGCACACTGTCGGTATTTGTTCTGTACGGCAGCGTGCGAGACCTGGTGCCCCTTAACCGGAACGGATCCACGGAGTACGTACCGCTACTCACGTTCCTTCAGCAAGGGCTATTTGGAAGGCGCAACCTGGTTCTGACTTACGACCGCGGCGGCGGCTTGAGCTTTGCGCACCCCGATATGCAGGGAGACTTTCGCAACGCGCTCTCCGGATACGATAGCTTTCATCAGACTAGCTACTCGCAGAACCTGCCGCGTAATCCAGATGGCGTTCTGAACATTCTCGATAACTACCTTCGCCTCCGCATTGCCGACGGCAAAAAGATCGCTCTGATCCTCGATTTTGCGGAGACCATTGCGCCGGCCGGCGATATTTCCGGGATGTCAGCCGAGGATCGCAACGCGCTTGTGATTCTGAAACGCTGGGCACAGAATTCAGAATTCCTGCGAGCGGATGTCACCGTATGCCTGATTGCGGAAAACCAGATCGAGTTAAATCAGGGCATCGTTCAGAATCCTGGCGTTGCTTCGATTCAGATCCCGCTGCCGGATGAGAGCGGCCGGCTGGAGTTCATTCGCGCGCAACTGGCTACAACCCCTCTCCCGGCTGGCTCGGACGTCAACGAAGCGGAGCTCGCCAAACTGGGCGCGGGGCTCAAGCGAATACAACTGCAGAGCCTCATTTCACACTCCGTCCAAAACCAGCGGCCGCTCACCAGGAAATTCCTGACGGAGCGCAAGAAGGAGTTGATCGAAGCCGAATCGGGCGGTCTATTGGAGTTCATACAGACGCGATTCGATCTGTCGATGGTTGCCGGACAAGAGCAGGCCAAACTGAAACTGCGGAACGCGGCCGCGGCCATTCGGTCGGGCAACACGGATGTGCTGCCCATGGGCTACGTGATTTGCGGCCCGGTGGGCACCGGTAAAACGTTTCTCACCACGTGCTTCGCCGGCGAGATTGGCGTTCCGGTTGTCATGCTGAAGAACTTTCGTAGTATGTGGCAGGGCGTAACCGAGGGGAATCTCGAGCGCGTGCTGAATCTCTTGCAGGCCATGTGCCCGATCGCGGTCATGGTGGACGAAGCCGACGCGCAGTTAGGCAACCGGTCCATGTCCGGTGACAGCGGCGTCAGCAACCGCGTATTCGCGCAAATCGCCCAATTCATGGGAAACACCGAACTGCGCGGCAAAGTGATCTGGTTCCTACTCACCAGCCGTCCGGATTTGCTGCCGGTGGACTTGAAGCGGCAGGGCCGCGCCGAAGAGCACATTGCGCTGTTCTATCCGGAGACCACCGAAGAGCGGCTGGCCATGTTGCGAGCGATGCAGAAGAAGACGGGTGTTAAACCAGCCTCGGCGGATGCGGAAAACTATTTTGTTGAGCATTCCGAGCAGCTCTCCGGTGCGGACATTGAAGCCGTGCTGATCAGGGCGCGCATGAAGTCGGTGCTCGAGAACGATGCTGTGGTGCGAATTGACGATCTGAAATCAGCGCTGGATGATTTCATACCGCCGTCATATCCGACAGAAATCGAGATGCAGAACCTGGCGGCTGTCCTCGAATGCACCAGCCGGAGTTTGCTTCCAAAGAAATACAGGGAGATGGATCGCGCTGAGGTAGCGCGCCGGGCCAAGGAGCTGGCGTCGTTGAGTCGCGATTAGCTTCACGGCCGCCCACCCTGCAAAACCGTTGGGGGCTAATTAGTTCTGGACCGTAATGTGGTCTTGAACGCGACTGACGCCCTCCACCTGAGACGCAGCGATCACGGCCGCCTTTTTCTGGTACTCGTTGGCGACTGTTCCGGAAAGGGTGACCACCGTGCCGGTGAGATTGACATCCACATTCTTCAGCGTGGCGAGTCCGGCGTCCGATGCCAGCTTTGCTTTCACCCTGGCGAGCAGGGACGCATGGTCCAAGTGGACATTGGCTCGGGAAGCGGCATCTCTGGCGCTTTCCTCGGCGTGAGCCATTCCCTCCGACGCCGACCCACCAGGCCGGACTGCGGCGCCCACCTGGCGGCTGAGCTCTTTGGCCTCCTTCTTGATCTCCTGGCCCGCCTTTTTGGCTTCGTCAGAGGCCTTCCGCCCGTCCTCGCGGGCTTGTTCCTTCGCTTTGTCCTGGTCGGATGAACTGCACGCGACCAATCCGAATCCCAGAGTGATCATTAACGCCGCCGAAAGAACTCGCATTTGGTTCCTGCACTGGAGACTTTCACAGGCGGCATTTGGTTTCGTAGGGAACGGATGGGAAAGTGCCGGTCAGGGCATCGATTCAAGTTGTCCCAGCCAATTCTTTCAATGAGTTACTGTGTGTCCGCTCCCCTGAAGACGCTGTCCATACTAAAGTCCGTTCCCTTTGTGCGAAGCATCCGCTCGCTGACGCTCGCGGTTGCTCTGAAAACAGGTGTTGTTGAACTGGGGACAGGCTCGCTGTGTCCACGCGGCGACGGGCTTCGGTGA
>JBAUOG010000849.1:0-3938 GCA_049579625.1 Bryobacteraceae bacterium | reverse complement strand
CAGCTTTGACTTGGTGAGAAAGTAACCCTTCGCCAGGCGCAGGGTTTTGTGGCGATAATCTCGCCGGCTGGTTCCTCTTTTTACTCTAGGCACGTTTTCTCCTTATTTGAGTGATCGCCGGTTGCCCGGCGGTTGGGAGAGGTAACAGGCACGTGCGGCGCGCTGGACCTACTCCGAAATGCTTTTCCGCAATCCCTAGTAGGGAAGCATGGACCGCAGCTTGGCTTGGTCGGTCGAATCCGCGACCACGGTTTGGCGCAGCTTGCGCTTCCGGGAGCGCGTCTTCGAGGTCAAGATGTGGCGCGCTTTAGCATGTCCGCGGGTGATCTTGCCGGTTCCCGTCTTCTTGAACCGTTTAGACGCACCTTTATGAGTCTTTAACTTGGGCATATGGATTCCTGAGCTTCCGGATAATGCGAGACGCAGACCTGCACTCGCCTCTACAGGGATGTAACTGTAGCGGAACTACTCTGAAAGTATAGCACGCGCGAAAGACGCGCCTGTACGGCTTCGACCCTCCCCGGACGTCCCTCTGGTCTTCAACATTTCCATGCAGGCGAGCAGCAATTTCCCCGCTGCCTTCGCCCCATCTTCATCCCTGTCGGCCGCCGGTTCGTACGAAGCAAAACCAACGGCGCCGACGGGTAGGCGCGACGCAAATTCACGAACAACGCTGGAGATCTGCTCGACGCTCAAGCCACCGGGCGAAGTCCAGCTGTTCCAAGAGGCGAGTTCGGAATCGAGGGCATCGAGATCGAAATGGATATACAGCGAGGTGCAGTGGCGCGCTGCTTCGGCCGCAGCCTTCACAGTGTCAAGGTGGGTCTGTTGCCGGACCGATTCAGCCGGTATGACGTGGATTCCGGACCGGCCGAGGTTTCGCTCTTCTTCGGTGCCCAGTTGCCGCACGCCGACGAGGGTGATGTGCTTCCGGGGAATCGGGTTGAATCCGACAATTTGCTGCGACAGATTGCGCCAGCAGGCACCGGTGCCGATGGCGAGTCCCATGCCGTCGAGGAACCCGCTGTGGGTGGTTTCCGGCGTTTCGTATTCCCCATGGGCATCGAACCACAGAACCGCCGTCGACGATGAGCCGAGTCCGGCGATTGTTCCCAGTGCGCCATTGCAGTTTCCGCTGAGGACAACGGAAACGCCGCCGAGCGCGTGAACCCCGGAAACGCGTTCCGAGATTTGGCTGGCGAGCGTGAAGGTACTTCGAATTTCGGCCATGTGCTCGTCGCGGCATTCGAGAATCTCGCAGGTTGCCTCGAGACGCTGGGCCGCGATGATTTCAGGCAGGCCGGCGTCAAGCAACGCGAGTGGCCCACGGCCCATGCGTTCTTGCTTGCGGCCGGAATCGTAAGGAACGGCTAATAAATGTACGTGCATTAACGGATCATTAAATCAGTTTCGGCAACAAATTGCGCAGGAATTCCTGAAATTGCGCTGCGACGCGACTGCCGGTCTCAATGACGTCGTCCTGCGACAGCTTTTTGGACGTAAGTCCAGCGGCGATATTTGTAACGCAGGAGACGCCCAGAACCTCCAGCCCAAGATAATTGGCGAATACCGCTTCGGCGGCGGTCGACATACCCACCAGATCCGCACCAATAGTCCGGAGATACCGGATTTCGGCGGGTGTCTCGTAGCTCGGACCAAGCAGCGCCGCGTAAACACCCTCGCCCAGCCCGAATCCCTGCTCGGCGGCCGTCTCTTTTGCCAGCGCGCGCAGGCGCTTTGAATAGACTTCGCTCATGTCCGGAAAGCGGGGCCCCAGGGAATCGTCATTCGGACCAACCAATGGATTCATTCCTTGCAGGTTGATGTGGTCGGTGACCAGCACCAAGCCACCCTCGGCAAAGGCGGGATTGATACCGCCGGCTGCGTTCGTCAGCACAAGCTTCCTGATTCCCAATGCATTCAAAAGCCGCACGCCGCTGACGGTTTGTTGGGCTGTGTAGCCTTCATAAAGATGGAAACGGCCCGACATTATCGCTAGGGCGGTCTCAGAGCCCCGATCACCGGGCAACGTGCCGATGACAAGCTCGCCTTTATGCCCGATCGCGGTGGAAACGGGAAGCCCGGGGATGTCACGATACAGAATCCGGGTAGCGCCCTGGAGACACTCAGCAAATCCGCCCAGCCCGCTGCCGAGGACAATGCCGATCTGCGGCCGTAGCGGAGATTTCGATTGCACGAAACGAGCAGCGTTCTGCATCTCATCAGCGTAGCCTTGTGCTCTGATGAAAATGTGTTGCCGACCTAACGATGCCAAAGTCGCCACTACAATCTGACACAACGGCAATCCCATTCGTCCAGCGCATCTGGATCAGCTTCGCGAAGTGGGCGCATGGGTTGCGGCAACGAGAGGGCCAGCTCTTCCTGGTACTTTCGCTGGTCATCGGAGCACTGGTAGGTGCGATTGTCGTCGCCTTCATCCTGGTCACCGAAAACCTGGGTTCGCGCATGTACCCACACGGCGGCGCGGCCTGGCGGCGGTTGGTAACGCCGGTAGTGGGGGCGCTGTTCTCCGGCTTTTTGCTGAAGCGGTTCTTTCCGGATGCACGCGGCAGCGGCATCCCACAAACCAAGGTGGCGTTGTTCATTCAAGGCGGCCGGATAAAACTGCGCACCATCTTTGGAAAGTTCCTTTGCTCTTCGGTTTCGCTCGCGAGCGGGCTCGCGCTGGGGCGCGAAGGGCCTTCGGTGCAAATTGGGGCTGGCGTCGCGTCGGTGATTGGCCAGCGCCTCAACCTGCCGCCGGAACGATTGAAGCAGTTGTTGCCCGTGGGAGCCGCCGCCGCGCTGGCCGCCGCATTCAATACGCCCATCGCCGCGGTTCTCTTCTCCCTCGAAGAGATCATGGGGGACTTGCACGCGCCTCTGCTTGGGTCGGTGGTACTCAGTGCGGCAACCTCCTGGGTGGTGCTGCACTTGTTCCTGGGGGACGAGCCGCTGTTTCATGTGCCTGCCTACCACCTGACCCACCCTGGTGAGTTCCTCGCATACGCCATTCTTGGCTTCGCGGGTGGTCTTGTCTCCGTTGCCTTTACAAAGCTAACGCTCTATTGGCGTCTTCAGTGCCGCCGGCTTCCGGCATGGACCATCTGGTTTCAGCCCGCGTTGGGAGGCCTGTTGGTGGGCGTGCTAGCGATATTTGTTCCTGATGTGCTCGGCGTTGGCTATGAATTTGTGGGCCATGTTTTGAGCGGAAACTTTGTGCTCAAAACTGTTGCTTTGCTGGTGGTGCTGAAGCTTGTCGCTACCGCTGGATGCTACGCGACTGGGAACGCGGGCGGCATCTTCGGTCCGAGCCTCTTTCTAGGCGCCATGCTAGGCGCCACGTTTGGCGGCCTCTTGCATCAATGGCTCCCTTTGTACACGTCCACCGCCGGAGCCTACGCGTTGGTTGGAGCAGGCGTCACGTTTGCCGGCATTATCCGCACGCCCCTCACCAGCGTCTTTATGATTTTCGAGTTGACGCGGGATTACTCCATAGTGGTCCCGTTGATGATCGCTAATCTGACCAGCTTCTACCTTTCCAAGCGGCTGCAACCCAAGGCGATTTACGAAGCCCTGGCGGAGCAGGATGGTATCCACCTGCCACACAGCGAGTCGGGACGAAAACCTGCACGCCGAACCGTCAGCGACCTCATGCGGCCTGGTCCGCCATTGACTGACCCGCAGACGAAGGTTCGAGATCTGAAGCCGAGCGCTGATCTGTACTTTGTGGGGGAGGACGAACTGCTTTGGGGCGTCGTGCATGCCAAAGACTTGGCCGATGACCGCGACACCGACAACAGGCCAGTTATTGAGTTAGTGAGGATTGACTTGAGGAACGCGGACTCGCTCTCGGAGCCGACCTTTCCCCACGTCCATGAAGATCAAACCGCGGCTACGGCACTGGAGCGAATGTCGGGTCATCACTTAACAGTATT
>JBAUOG010000848.1:0-2724 GCA_049579625.1 Bryobacteraceae bacterium | reverse complement strand
CTTGAACCAAAATGGTGCGGCGTCCCATAGCGCATATTTCTTTCACGACCTCTTCGGCCTCATGCAGCGCCGCGTTGTAATTAACTGCCACGTCCGCTCCACGCCGCGCTAACTCGAGCGCAATCGCGTGACCGATGCCGCGGGACGCACCCGTTACGAGCGCACATTTGCCGGCCAAGGTGCCGATGCCGTTTCCATTTCCGTTAGTTTCATGCATGGATGATCTCCTTTTCTATAACCGTTCGAAGATTGCCGCAATTCCCTGACCGCCGCCGATACACAGAACGGCGCTGAGAACAACGACGTCATGACTACTGTTCATGAAACCCTCCTGTGGGTTAAGAAACCCTGACTTGAGTGAAAGAACTCACCCTGAGCGAGCCTGCGGGACAATCTGACTGAGAACAATGGACGGGCGGGTGGAACGATCTACTTCAATCTGTGTAATGGGCAATTGGAACACCGTTGACCCGCCTTCGCTTTTGCTCGGGGCCGGCCCACAGGCGACTCAACTTGAATCCTGTTTGCCGCTGTCTGGCACTCGACGGGAACGCGAGGCGCCGTCGCGTAACTCGGCAGCGCTGATCAATGTTTCAGAGTCCCAGCCCTTCGGGAAGCCTGCAAAACCAGAAACGAACCTAGCCGACGCCGAACCCGGCTTCTGCGGTATCCCGCCATAGACGTCCCCGCCGCTGGAGACATAACCCCCGGATGCCATGTCACCCAAGGCGTGCGCGATACGCATCTGAGGAACGTCGGCGTTCAAGAGCCTCTCTCGTGCTTTCAACCACTTGGGTTCGTGGCGATCGAAGTGCACATTGGCCTCCATCAGGCATGGCCCGACCCGAATGAAACTCAGCAACGCCGCACAGCAGCTGTTGGCGCAATTGTGTACGCCGAAACACGCCTACTTATTTGGGGCGCGTGACACGGATGCGCCGTTTAAACTGCATTGCGGTTCGGCCTCTTTCTCGGTGCCACGCGAAGCCGTGGACGAACTATCGATCGCCGGTTGCCTTGAACGCACAACTACCGGCGCGGGAACGTCGGTTTTCGTATCCTTCACCTTGTCAGACGAAGGTCGCTCCAGGTTCCGGCTTCCAAGCTAAACGGCCAAAAGCGCAAAACAAATCCCCTTTTTTCTGAAATTGGGCGCATACTCCAGCCAGCCGTGGATGTTTAAAAGCGCGAAACCCAGCGTGTGATACAGATGTTTCTCAACCACGAGATCACCTTCAATGAGTGTCTTTCCGCGCTAGATGCCGCTCTCGGCGCTCTCCTCCCTACGCTGCGCGTGGAACAGCGCGCCTCTCTCCATGATCTGATTCTGGCGAATGAGGAGATTGTGAGGAGGGAAAGAGAGAGGCGCGGGCCAGCAGGGGAAAATCACTGAGAGGAGGAGATAGGCCAGCCTCTCGACAAACGCTTTGGCGGCGAAAGAAGATAGCGGCCGGACTTAGCCCCCCAGTGCGGAAAGTTTGTCGGAAGCCAGCAACGCGAGGAGCCGTATTATGCGCTCCTTGTCGCAAGAGGCAATTTCTACGACGGGTGGCGAGCAGTAAGAGAACGAAGCGCTAAACGAGAAGGGGCCCCGAATTGCTGGCAGCCTTGCTGGAGGCGGCGAGCCTCCTGCGTTTCTGAGATCGATTGTGAATCCAGGGATGACCGCCAATGCATCGTTGTTGTGCTTTGCCCGCAAGGAGCAGCTCATGCGACGTTTCGTGCCACAATCGTACGGTGCCACGAGCAAGAAAGCTGATGCCTGATCAGCCCGACAAGGATTTGCAAGCGCGCTCCATCATTGAAAGTCTCATACGCGAGAAGAATGATGGGTCGCCGGCTGAACCGGAAACCCCGCCGGCAGCAGTCGCCCTGTCAAAACAGAAACGAAGGACAAGGGCCAAAAAAGCGAAGGCGGCTCGGTGGAGCAGACGGGGGACGCGCTAGTCGACTCCTGACGCCAGCCAGGGTCTGAACTACCTTCCGATAACGTCATATCGTTCCGAATTCGGCCCGCGCCTTCGGGAACTCCGACCGGTGTTGATGGTGGGAAGGGCTGTTCCCGCCAGTAATTCGCCGCCGTATGCCCGGTGGGCGGTAGGTAGTGCCTATACCACTCTACAAATCGGCTCTCTTGACCGAGCGCAAAACGCGCTCGGAACTCAGGCTAGTGTGTTAGGATTCGCGTGGCCAACGCGAGGGGCGCATGCCGTGATGCTAAAGTGACTTGGCCATCGTCTGCACAATCAATTTTTCTGAGGTGGAATCGCGATGACGACCCAACTTGCAACTGCAACGGACCAACTCTGGGATCGCTGGCCGTACTTGTCCCACGAGCAGCGTTTGAAGCAGTTTCGTGAATTACATACTGGCGAGAAGGCGGATTTTTTCCTCGCGCTCAGCGCCCATGACCAAATCTTCGTGCTACTGGGTCTGCCTAAGGAGCAGCGGCACGTCTGGATGCGGCTGCTCGCGCCTGACGATGCGGCGGACGTTATTCAGCAAGGCGGCTCCGACCAGCGCGAAGAACTGCTCGCCCTGCTCGACGAGCCGACGCGGAAAGAAGTGATCGCCCTGCTCGCCTACAAGGAGGATGAGGCCGGCGGCCTGATGAACCCGCGATTCGCGCGATTGCGGCCTGACACAACCGTCGATGTCGCGATCTCTTATCTGCGGAAGGAGGCCCCCAGCGTTGACCAGATGTATTACGCGTATGTGCTGGAC
>JBAUOG010000847.1:0-11968 GCA_049579625.1 Bryobacteraceae bacterium | reverse complement strand
GCCTTTGGGTTGATTACAACCTGATGAGCACCATTCCGGGGCTGTTCGTAATCGGCGAAGCCAACTTTTCCGACCATGGCGCAAACCGCCTGGGCGCTAGTGCATTGATGCAAGGGTTGTCGGATGGGTACTTCATCGCACCGTATACGGTTGGGAACTACATCGCCAGCAACAAGCTGGATAAGGTCGACGCATCGCACCCGGAAGTGCGGAATGCCGTGGCTTGCGTTCAGCAGACGGTTGAGAAACTGCTCAACATCAAAGGCAAGCGCACGGTGGATTCATTCCATCGCCAACTGGGGAAGATCATTTGGGACTACTGCGGGATGTCGCGCAACGCCCAGGGGCTTGAAAAAGCTGCCGAGGAGATACGCGTGCTCCGCGAGGAGTATTGGGAGAATGTGCTGGTACCTGGTAGTGGCGACGACCTGAACCAAAGTCTTGAGAAGGCGACGCGGGTCGCGGACTACTTTGAACTCGCCGAGTTGATGTGCATCGATGCGCGGGAGCGGAATGAATCCTGCGGCGGACACTTCCGCGAGGAATATCAAACCGACGAAGGCGAGGCATTGCGCGACGACGAGCGCTACAGCTATGTGGCGGCCTGGGCATACCGCGGCTACGGCAATCCCCCCGACCTGGTGAAGGAACCGCTGGAGTTCCATTACGTTCACCCCAGCCAGAGGAGCTACAAATGATGCGTCTGATTTTGAACATCTGGCGTCAGGAGAAGCCGCAGTCGCCGGGCAAGCTGGTTCGTTACGAAATGAACAACGTCGACAAGGAAATGTCGATTCTGGAATGCCTGGATGTGCTGAACGAAGAGCTGATTGGAAAGGGTGAGCAACCGGTCGCTTTTGAGCACGACTGCCGCGAAGGCATCTGCGGAGCCTGTGGCTTCATGATTAACGGCGTGGCCCACGGCCCGGAAAGAGCAACCACCGTGTGCCAGCTCACCATGCGGCACTTCAGCGATGGCCAGGAGTTGACAATTGAGCCTTGGCGGGCTGCCGCGTTCCCGCTCATCAAGGATTTGATTGTTGATCGGCGAGCATTTGACAGGATCATCGCTTCCGGTGGCTACATCTCGGTTTCAACCGGGAGCGCCCCGGACGCTAATGCGATTCTGGTGCCGAAGCAAGCGGCTGAACTATCCATGGATGCGGCCGCCTGCATCGGGTGCGGGGCTTGTGTGGCAGCCTGTCCAAACGCATCGGCTGCCCTCTTTACCGGTGCCAAGATCAGCCACTTGGGGCTGCTGCCGCAAGGTGAGCCGGAACGTCACATTCGCCCGCTGCGAATGGTGGCGCAGATGAACGAGGAAGCCTTCGGTAATTGCACCAACATCGGCGAGTGCTCCGCGGTCTGCCCGAAGGAGATCCCGCTGGAAGTAATTGCACGGATGAACCGCGACTATCTCGTGGCGAGCTTCAAACAGCGGGATACGGTCATCAGCACCATCCGGCCGTTTACCGAGTGGAGCACGGGTTCGAAACTGGCCAACGATCCGCACGCAACGAGCTAGGCGAAGTTTTTCGCGGACGGTCGGCTTTGGCGCAAAGCCCACAGGCTAAAGCCCGTGCCACGGCGATTCACTGCCGGAGCTTTCATACAGGCTCGGTTGCCGTTCAGTCTTGAGTCCCGTCTAAAGCCGGACTTTGACATCCGGGCGGTTTTCGAGGCGCGTCGTGTTCACAAAGCGCACCGTGGGTGGCTTTGAACTCATGACGATGCTATGCGTCTTGGCGCCGTCACCGGTAAACCGGACACCTTGGAGAAGGTCGCCGTTGGTCACGCCGCATGCGGCAAAGATGATATTGCGACCCGGCGCCAGTTCGTTGGTCCGGTAGATTCTTTTTGTATCCTTAATCCCCATTTGTTGCATGCGCTCTTCCTGCTCGCCGTTGGCGACAACCAGGCGGCCCAGGATCTCTCCGTTCAAGCAGCGCAGAGCGGCGGCGGTGAGGACACCTTCGGGGGCGCCTCCAGAACCCATTACGGCGTGAACGTTGGTGCCGGCGATGGCTGCGGCAATTCCCGCCGACAAGTCTCCATCGCCAATCAAACGAATGCGGGCGCCAGCCTCGCGAATGCATTTGATCAAGCCGGCATGTCGCGGGCGCTCGAGAACAATGACCACTAAATCGTCCACACCACGCTGAAGGCGGCGAGCGATGGCCTTGAGATTGTCCTTGACCGGCGCGTCGAGATCCACCGCACCGCGGGCCGCCGGTCCCACGATGATCTTTTCCATATAGCAATCCGGGGCGTGCAGTAAACCGCCTGGCTCGGACGCGGCCAGCACGGTAATTGCGCCGCCGGCACCCGTGGCGCAGAGGTGGGTTCCTTCCAGCGGATCGACGGCGATATCGACGCAGGTTGCGTTGGGCTGGTCTTTCAACATGCCGACATGCTCTCCGATGAAGAGCATAGGCGCTTCGTCGCGCTCCCCTTCGCCGATGACGATGGTGCCATGCATCGGAATGAGGTCCATGGCAGCCCTCATTTTCTCGACCGCCAAACGATCGGAGGTCTCGGCATCCGCGAGCCCCATGGATCGGGCCGAAGCGATAGCGGCCTCCTCTACAACGCTTAGAAATTCAAAAGAGAAATCGAACATCAGTTCCCTCCCCGGGGAGCCGCAATTCGATCAGGTTGGAACGCCGCGGTTCCCTTACCAAGATACGCCTCTGGCCAGGCGAAAACGACCGATCCGCGTGTGATTGGAAAGGGCGCGAGACTTCGGCGAATCGACGCGGGCGTCGATTGCAGTCCAGGACTACCCTACAATGCAGGTTCTTAATCGGCGATCGTGATGGTCGGACGATGTTTGGCCTTGCTGGCCTCAGCGTGTTCAACGACCGTTTTCGCCAATTTCTCAAAGAGGGTTTTCTGGGAACTGGGCTCATCCAGAGCCGAGACCGGCTGGCCCGTGTCGCCGCCTTCGCGGATGAGGGGATCAATGGGAATCTCACCCAGAAAAGGAACTTTCATCGCCTCGGCCGTTTTGTGGCCGCCGCCCTTTCCGAAGATATAAAGGCGCTCGCCGGCATGGTCGAGGTAACTCATGTTCTCAACAATGCCGAGCACCTCTTCACGCACCTGCTCGAACATATGGACTGCTTTGCGAGCATCTTCGAGGGCGACATCGGACGGCGTCGTGACGATCACCGCACCGGTGAGCGGCGTGGTTTGGATCAAAGTCAGCTGCACATCACCGGTTCCCGGCGGCAGATCAATGATGAGGTAGTCGAGCGCACCCCAGTCGACGTTGCGGAGGAACTGTTGGATGACGCTGTTCAACATCGGCCCCCGCCATACCAACGGTTTGTCACCGGGGTTGAGAAACGCCATGGACATCACCTTCACTCCATGCGCTTCAAGCGGCTGGATGCGTTGGCCAATGGCGTTCGGCGTTGCGCGGAGCCCCAACATGGTCGCCAGATTGGGGCCATAGACGTCGCCATCCATGAGGCCGACGGCGTATCCCAACTTCGACAGGCTGATGGCGAGGTTGACAGCAACTGTGCTCTTTCCAACGCCGCCTTTCCCGGAACCGACTGCAATGATGTTTTGTACACCGGGTATCGGCAGCTTCGGCTGCTCACCAGGAGTTTGAGGACCCATCTCTTGATGCTAACAAGGTGACCTACCGCATAGTCTCGCGGATCAATTTGACATCAGTTCCGCTGGCTGTCCACCCTTCATGCCTGGTACGGCTTAAACAGGTCGGTGGTGAAGTAGCGTTCCATGCGGTCGGGAAACACGGTGACGATAGCCGCGCCTTTCTCCAGCTCTCGGGAGGCGAGCACGGCTGCGCGAAAGTTCAGCCCCGAACTGGGACCGACTGGGAAGCCAAGGCGCACCAAGCGCCGGGCGGTTTCGATTGCTTCAAGATCCGGTACTTCAATGGTGGTGACATCCGGCACGGCTTGTGCCGAGAAGATCGTTGAAATGCACTCGACCACGCCGGGAATCCGGCAGCTGAAACTGCAGCACTCGACGTCGAATGATCCGCTTAGGTCCACCGGACGCGCCAGAAAAGGTTTCGCCTGGCACCCAGACTGACGCAAACCCTGATACAGGCCTACCAGTGTTCCGCCTGTGCCTACACCACTAACGACGGCGTCCACAGTACCAGCAGGAATCTGTTCCAAGATCTCGCGCGCGGTGCCGAGCCGATGGGCTTCCGCATTCTCCGGATTTGTGAATTGGCGGGGTAGGAATCCGCCCGTCTCGCCGGCCAGTCGCTCGGTCTCGAGAATGGAGCCATGAACGCCCGAGCCCTTCGGCGTGAGCCGAATCTCGCCGCCATAGGCTCGTATGATGAGCACGCGCTCGCTGCTGACGCCCTCCGGCATCACGGCGATGAACCGCAGTCCCAATTGGGCGCACGCCAGCGCCATCGCGATGCTGGTAGAACCACTCGACGCTTCAATCACCGTCATTCCTTGCCGGAGCCGGCCTTCGCGCAGCGCTTTCTCGAGAATGTAGCGGGCGATGCGGTCCTTGGTGGACCCGCTCGGGTTGAGGAACTCCAACTTGCACCAAATGACTGGCGCTTGTGCCTCCAATTGCACCGGCACCAGCGGCGTGGTTGACAGGGAACGAGAGTATTGGTTCGAAACCGAAGCCATGAAAACCCTATCGTATCGTCAGGACTCCTCCGGGCCAGCCTGGCACCACCCCCGAAACCCTTATAAATTGTTGCGATTCAGCCTCGGCGAGGCTGGTAAAATAAGGCTTTATGCCCCTCAGCCCCGAATTGCTTGAGATTCTAGTTTGCCCGGTTTGCAAGGAGGCGCTGGAACTCAAGCCGGACGGCAGTGGCCTCAAGTGTACTAAGTGCCGGCGCGTCTATCCCATAAGGGATGAGATTCCGGTTATGCTGGTCGATCAGGCCCGTATTGAAGACTAACGTCTCATGACCGTTTTAGAGCAGCTTCCCCGGGGCGCGCGCATTTGCATCATTCGTCTGCGCTCGCTTGGGGACTGTGTCCTCACCACTCCGTGCATCGCCCTGCTAAAGCAGGCGCGCCCCGATCTCGAAATCGGGGTGGTTGTGGAGCAGCGTTTCGCAGCAGTGTTTGAGAATCATCCCCACGTAGCGGCCATTATCGAACCTTCCTGGCGAGCTGTTCGGCGCTGGAAGCCGGCTTTGTGCATTAACCTGCATGGCGGAACGCGCAGCATGTGGATGACCGCGCTCAGCGGAGCCCGCTGGCGGGCCGGGTTCTCGCATCACGCGATTACCCTTCCCTACAATCTGCGGATTGGCCGCGCGCAAGCAATTCTGGGTGTGAACCGAACCGTACACACGGCGGAACATCTCGCTTCCGTCGCGTTTGCGCTCGGCGTCGAGATCACCCCAATTCCTCGAGCTGGCTTGACGGCAGCGGAGTCTCCGCTGCAAGGCAAGTATGCGGTGCTGCACGCCTTCGCCTCGTCACCGGAAAAGTGCTGGCCGGTAGACCGTTTCTGTGAGCTGGCGCGCTACCTGAACCTCTGGAACATCACGCCGGTATTCCTCGTCGGACCGGCCGACGATGCGACGCCGTTTTCTCAGTTCCGCGTTTTCCGTGAGCAGTTGGAAGGCGCCAAGGCCCTGCTCTCGCGAGCCGTCTTGTTTGTCGGCAACGACAGTGGTCCGGCTCACATCTCCGCCGCATTTGGCGTCCGCTCCGTGGTTTTATTTGGACCCTCCAAACCAGCCATCTGGGGGCCCTGGCGAACCGAGTCGGAAATCATTGTCGCCCCCGAAGGCTTGGAGTCCGTGCCGGTTTCGCGCGTCGTCGCTGCGCTCGAACGGCTGCGCGTTCTCGAAGAGGCCCACGCGTGAGTTCATCGGCTCAAAGCAAGCCACCTCACGGTTCTAATGGCGCCGGCCAAGCCCCTCACAATTCAAGTTCTCCGCTGAATCCCCTAACGCGCCCCGTTCGGGTTTCCCGCGACATGATTCGGCTGCTGCGTTATGCCCGGCCATACTCCCCTGCCCTGGTCGTATCTGTGCTGCTCATGGCGGTGGTAGGTATATCGCAAGGCCTGCTCGCTACGCTGATTCGGGTGGTTTTTGATCGCGTGTTGCAACCCGATGCACCCAACGATCCGGTAGTCCTTTATGAGCTGAAGTCGATCGGTCTGCGCATTTTGCTCAGCGATTTAGTCCCTTCGTCCGTTCATAACGTCTGGACCATGGCGGCTATCGCCATTCTGCTGTGCTTCGCCGCCAAAGGCCTCTGTGATTACGCCGGCAACTACCTGGTGAACTGGGTCGGGCTGAGCGCAGTCGTGGACCTGCGCCAGCAGGTCTTCGATCACGTGCTTCGCCAGGATGCGCACTTCTTCGAAGACCAGTCGACCGGCCAAATTATGTCGTCCATCATGAACGACATTGAGAAGATCCAGCTTTCCGTTTCAAGCATGCTTGCCGACTGGCTGCGCCAGATTTTCTCGGCCTTCTTTCTGATCCTGGTGATGGTGAACATCAACTGGAAACTCTCGGTGGTCAGCGTCACGCTGCTGCCGTTCGTGCTGGTTCCCACCATGAAACTGGGCCGCCGCATTCGCCGCACCACCCGGAAGGCGCAGGACATGACCGGTCAGCTGAACCAGATCCTGCAGGAGACCATTACCGGCCACCAAGTCGTCAAAAGCTTTGGCGCGGAGGACTTCGAATCGAACCGCTTCCGCGTTGCCTCGAAAAACCTCAAGGCCGGGAACCTGAAATACGTAGCCCAGCAAGCACTGCCGTCGCCGATCATCGAGTTTTTCGGGGCAGTCACTATCGTTGCCCTGCTCTGGTACGCCCGTCTGCAGATTAAGGGCGGCGACATGACCGCCGGAATGTTTTCGGGATTTGTCTTCGCCCTCTTGATGTTGTATGAACCGGTAAAGCGCCTGACCGGCATCCACAATATCTTTCAGCAAGGACTGGGAGCGGCCGAGGAAGTCTTCCGCTACCTTGACCGCAAACAGACCGTCGCCGAGAGGCCAAACCCGCTGCGTTTTACGAAGTTCGAGAAGTCCATCAAGTTCGACAAAGTGTTCTTTAGTTACCCTTCCGCCCCCGACCGCGTGGTTCTTAAGAACATCAATCTGGAGGTGAAGGCCGGCGAAATTGTGGCGCTGGTGGGGCCCAGCGGCTCAGGCAAATCGACACTCGCCAACCTGGTCCAGCGGATGTACGATGTCACGTCCGGCAGCATACGGATCGACGGCAAGGATATTCGCGACCTGAAACTGACCGCTTTGCGCGACAAGATCGGCATCGTCGCGCAGGACACGTTTCTCTTCGACGACACGGTCTTCAACAACATCGCCTATGGCAGGCCGTTTTCAGACCAGAAGGAAGTACTGGCCGCGGCCAAAGCTTCGCGCGCAGACGATTTCATCCGCACGCTGCCGGATGGCTACAACACCCGCATCGGCGAGCGAGGCGCGCGGCTCAGCGGGGGACAGCGCCAGCGCATCTCCATCGCACGTGCGCTTTTGAAGGATGCGCCGATCCTGATCCTCGACGAAGCAACATCCCACCTCGACAGCGAGTCGGAAGTGCTGGTCCAACAAGCGCTCGGCGTGCTGATGGAACGCCGCACCGTCATCGTGATCGCGCACCGCCTCTCGACCATCCGCAGCGCCACCAAGATCGTGATGCTGGATGCCGGCCAGATCACCGAGACTGGGACGCACGAGATTCTCGCCTCTGCGGGTGGCATGTACCAGCGCCTTCACGAACTTCAGCACACCGACAATAACGTGCTTGCCGAGTGAGAAGCTCCCTGCCTAATGACTGAAACTTCATCCCCAGCCCTGGTTCGCCCCGTCCGCAGCATGACCGGATATGCCCGGGTTCGTCGGGACACACCGCTCGGCCAGCTTGCCGTCAGCCTGCGCAGCGTCAACCACCGGGGCCTCGATCTTCACTTTCAGGCGCACTCGGAGTTCGCTCCGTTCGAGAACGCCATCCGGTCGCTGGTGAAGCAAAGCGTGGGGCGCGGTCACATAGAGGTACGCGCTTCACTCAACCGTTCGTCCGGCGCGGTGACGACGGATGAAGCAGCCAACACGTATAACCGCGACCTGCTGCTTCGTTACCTGGCGGCATTCCGCCAGGCATCCACCGAATTTGACCTTTCCACGGAGCCCGACCTTAACGTCGCCTTTCGGATCCCCGGCGTCTTCGACAATGAGAGCGCCGCGGAATCTCTCGATGCCTCGTTCGAACCGGAGGTGACGGCCGCGTTCGCCGCCTGCCTCGCCGAGTTCAATGCTACCCGCGAACGCGAGGGCCAGCTCCTGCGTGAACAGATGATGGGCGAAACGGAAGCCATGCTCTCGCAGGCGGCACGGATGTGCGAAATCCGCGTGAATGCCTTGGCCTGGTTTCAGCAACGTCTCGAAGAGCGGCTCCGCGAGTTGCTCGCCGGCGCGGGTATCGAGCCGCGCCGCCTGGCGGAGGAAGCAGCGCTTCTCACCGATCGCTCCGACATTCAAGAGGAGCTCACACGCCTGAGCATCCATACCCGCGAACTGCGCCAGATTCTGGAGCAAGGCGGCGAAGTGGGTAAGCGGCTCGACTTTCTGCTGCAAGAGCTGAATCGGGAAACCAATACGATTCTTTCGAAGACCTCCGGCGTGGGCGATGCCGGGCTGACGCTGACCAACCTCGCGCTCGCCACTAAAGCTAATATCGAAAAGATAAGGGAGCAGGCTCTGAACTTGGAATGAGAAGGCGCGAGATCCTTTCGCTCCGCCCTGAACAATCTGATTAGTGACCACTATCTTCATCGTTTCCGCTCCGTCCGGCTCTGGAAAGTCGACGCTCGTTTCACGGCTGCTTCATCTTGACCAGCGACTGCGCTTCTCTGTCTCCTACACAACTCGCAAGCCGCGGGGTAATGAGAAGCCTGGCGAAAACTACGTCTACATCAGCCGGGCCGAGTTTGAGGAGCGCATCGAACGCGGCGAATTCCTGGAATACGCCGACGTTTTTGGCAATTATTACGGCACCCACCGGAAGGTGCTGGAGCGCGCCCAGGCCGAAGGCAAGGATCTGGTGCTCGACATTGATGTCAAAGGTGCGAGACAATTGATAAGGAAGATTCCGGAAGCGGTTTCGATCTTCATTCTTGCGCCGTCCCGGGACATTTTGGAGCAGCGGTTAAGAGCCCGTTCCGAAGATGCCGAGGAAGTGATCGCCCGGCGGCTGCGCGAAGCAGAAGCCGAGATCCGGAATTATCACGAGTACGACTACGTGCTGGTGAATCATCAGGTCGACGAATCAGTAGATTCGCTGGCCTCGATCATTAAGGCGGAACGCGTGCGTCGCATTCGGATGGAAGATCTAATTCGTCCGATTCTGGCGAGCTTCGAGCAGAAGCCGCCTTTGTTGTTTTGATGGCCGCCTACTGCGGCCAAGAGTGAAACAGCCGCCTCGGCTGAGAAGTAGTTCATTAGTCTAGAAAAGGTAAGAAACATGTCAGAACGCCCCAGGCCTAATTCGATGCACTCCCTGCCGGACGATCCGGAAGGCAGCACCTATCGCTTCATCATTGTTGCCGCCAAGCGCGCGCGCCAATTGCAAAACGGCCAGCGCAGCCTGCTGCCGGCCACCAACAAGAAGCCAACCGTTCTTGGCATGGAAGAAGTGCGCCGCGGCCTCATCGCCTATACCGACGTAACCCGTGACGAAGAGATCGCCGCCAGACTTGCTGCTATCGAATAGACTTTAGTTATGCGCCTTGTGCTGGGAGTGGGCGGCGGCATTGCCGCTTATAAGGCTGCGGAATTGGTTCGCGCCCTGCAGAACAAGAACCACGAAGTCCAGGTGGTAATGACCCGCAGCGCACAGGAGTTTGTGCAGCCGCTCACCTTCGCCGCTCTCAGCGGCAAGAAGGTAATCACGGGCCTTTTCTCCCAGGCCAGCGAAGCTGACACATTTTCAAGCTCCGTAGAACACATAGCGGTTGCGCGGGATAACCGCCTGCTGGTGGTCGCGCCGGCCACAGCAGATCTGCTAGCGAAATTTGCCCACGGGCTGGCCGACGATTTCCTTTCCACGCTCTATCTCGCGTTCACCGGCCCGGTCGTGCTGGCGCCGGCCATGAACACGGAAATGTGGGACCATGCCGCGACTCAAGAAAACGTCGCCGTGTTGCGCGCGCGCGGACACATATTCGTTGACCCCGAGGAAGGCTGGCTCGCCTGCGGCGCCATCGGCGCCGGCCGCTTGGCTGAACCCCACCGCATTGCCGAAACGGTGGATCGCGCGTCGAGAACCAAGCGCGACCTCGAAGGCGAACGCGTTCTGATCACGGCCGGGCCTACGCAGGAGCCTCTGGACCCTGTCCGCTTCGTCTCCAACCGCTCCAGTGGAAAAATGGGCTACGCCATCGCGGATGCCGCTGCCGCTCGGGGTGCTCATGTGGTTCTGGTTTCCGGGCCGGTGTCATTACCGCCGCCGCTAGGAGTCGAAGTGGTTCGCGTGCGCACTGCCCAGGAAATGCGGAGCGCGGTCATGGAGCGTCTCAGCCCGTCCAGCATCATCATCAAAGCCGCAGCGGTCGCCGATTATCATCTGGCCAAGGTTCCGCAACACAAGCTCAAGAAAACCGCCGCGCGCCTATCGGTGGAACTCGACCCGACACCCGATATCCTCGCCGAGGTTGGCCAGAAGAAGGGCGACCGGCTGTTGATCGGTTTTGCCGCGGAGACGGACCATCTGGTCGAAGAAGCACGCCGCAAAATGCAGACCAAGAACTGCGACATGGTTGTAGCCAATTTCGTCGGCCATGAAGGCACGGGTTTCGAATCCGACCTCAACGAAGTCACTATGGTTACCCGCGGCGGCGAGACCATCCATGCGGGCCCCGCGGAAAAGTCAGACATTGCCGAACTGATCCTTGACCAGGTTCTGAAGCTTCGCCTCATCCTGCACGCCGTGGCGGAGCCGGCCTAACGGTCGCTGCTGCTCGTTCGACCCCTGCCAGCATGGACAAGAATCAAATCCGCGAGTATTTGGAGTATTATCAGGACCTCGGCTTCCAAGTGATTTACCGCCGGGCGACGCCCAAGGAGCGGGCGGCGGCAGTCGCGCCCGAGCCGCAAGCAGCACCTCGGTCATCAGTCGTCTCTTCATCTTCTGCTATGCCTTCCCTTCCCGGCCTCGCTCCGGAAAACGATTCGCTCGCCCAGATCCGCGCCGACATCGGCGATTGCCAGCGCTGTCGTCTTTCGAAAGCCCGCAATAAGATCGTCTTCGGCTCCGGCAATGAAGCCTCGAAACTCGTCTTTGTGGGCGAGGGTCCGGGGGCGGACGAAGATGAACAGGGCTTGCCCTTCGTGGGCCGCGCCGGTCAGCTTCTCACCACCATGATCGATAACACAGCCGCCAAGGAAGGCATTCCCATCCGTCGCGAAGATGTGTACATCTGCAATGTGGTGAAATGCCGGCCGCCGGAGAATCGCGCGCCGCAGCCCGATGAAATGGAGATCTGCGGCCAATTCCTTTATCGACAGCTCAACGCGATCAAGCCGAAGGCCATCTGCGCGCTGGGCGGAACCGCGATGAAGGCGCTCTTGAACACTAAGGAAGGTATCACCAAGATGCGTGGCCAGTGGCACGCCTGGAACGGCATTCCGCTGATGATCACTTACCATCCTTCGTACTTGCTCCGGCAATACAACCAGACCGCCAAGCGCGAGGCATGGGAAGACCTGAAGACGCTCTTCCACTTGGTTTATGACTAGGAGGGTGTCGAAAACTGCCGTCGGCCGCCGCTCTCTCGCAGTTGGGGCTCGACCACTCGTTGCAGCCAACACATCAGCACTGAACCGCGCGCGTGAGCAAGCGGATTCCGCCTTTTTTTGGCAAGCTCTTAGGCCTCACGATGGCTAATCGCGGCCTGTTCATCACATTCGAAGGTACCGACGGCAGCGGCAAATCCACTCAGATCGCCATTCTGGTTGA